>NZ_CAJCKS010000149.1:0-12048 GCF_903970985.1 Pantoea sp. ME81
AATACATTCGCCAATGGCCAGACATCATCGTACAGCTGTATTATTCAACTGCCCCACATATGGACTATGTCGAAACACGACCGCACCCACTTACCCACCCAAGCGCTCACCCGATCTCCCAGCGGGCTTTCAAAATCCAGTGTCTTCGCTGGCGAGATAACCATCAGCATCGTGTTTGTCCTTGTTGACCCGCCTGTTTACAGGGGATTGGTGGGAATTAAGTTGCGACGAGTGTAGCAAAAAAGCTGCACGGATCGGCAAATCGCTCCCATTTGTTAGCGCTATCGTAATGAGGCACTTCGTGATGTTGCGCACTGAATTGTGCGTGATATTATCCCAACAGCCTTTTACACCCTGACAGTCAACCTAAGAGAAAGAGAACCATGACGGACAAACTTACTTCCTTGCGTCAGCTGACTACTGTGGTCGCCGACACCGGTGATATCGCGGCGATGAAGCTTTATCAGCCGCAAGATGCGACCACCAACCCTTCTTTGATCCTCAACGCCGCTCAAATCCCTGAATACCGCAAACTGATTGACGAAGCCATTACCTGGGCACGTCAGCAGAGCAGCAACAAAGAAGAGCAGCTGGCACTGGTTTCTGACAAGCTGGCCGTCAACATTGGTCTGGAAATTCTGAAACTGATCCCAGGCCGTATCTCTACCGAAGTTGACGCACGTCTCTCCTACGACACCGAAGCGAGCATCGCGAAGGCACGTAGCCTGATCAAGCTGTACAACGATGCGGGCATCAGCAACGACCGTATCCTGATCAAACTGGCCTCAACCTGGCAGGGCATCCGTGCTGCTGAGCAGCTGGAAAAAGAAGGCATCAACTGTAACCTGACTCTGCTGTTCTCCTTCGCGCAGGCGCGTGCTTGTGCTGAAGCAGGCGTGTACCTGATCTCGCCATTCGTAGGCCGTATCCTCGACTGGTACAAGCAGAACACCGATAAGAAAGAGTACGCTGCGCATGAAGATCCAGGCGTGGTGTCAGTGGCGGAAATCTACAACTATTACAAACAGCACGGTTATGAAACTGTGGTAATGGGTGCCAGCTTCCGTAACATCGGTGAAATCATCGAACTGGCCGGCTGTGACCGTCTGACCATCTCTCCGGGCCTGCTGAAAGAGCTGGCAGAGAGCGAAGGCGCGGTTGAGCGCAAGCTGAGCTATACCGGTGAAGTCAAAGCGCGCCCTGCGAAAATGACCGAAGCTGAGTTCTTCTGGCAGCACAACCAGGATCCAATGGCCGTGACCAAACTGGCTGAAGGTATCCGCAACTTTGCCATCGATCAGGGCAAACTTGAGAAGATGATCGCCGAACTGCTGTAAGGTGATTTGCCGTGGCGGCACCCGTCGCCACGGTTTTACGCTTTCCCCTCGCTTCCGCTTTGTATTATCCTTTTTGCATTCCCCTTTATTTGCCGCCTTGCGGTCAACCACAGCGATAACTTAATGGATACTTTGCGTATTGGATTAATTTCCGTTTCCGATCGTGCTGCTAATGGCATTTATCAGGATCAAGGCATTCCGGCACTGGAAAGCTGGCTCGCCGCCGCGCTGACTACCCCGTTTGAAATCGAAACCCGTTTAGTGCCCGATGAGCAGCCGATGATTGAACAGGCGATCTGCGAACTGGTCGATGAACTGTTCTGCAATCTGGTGTTGACCACCGGCGGAACCGGTCCTGCGCGCCGCGATGTGACGCCCGATGCCACTTTAGCGGTCGCCGATCGTGAGATGCCGGGTTTTGGCGAACAGATGCGCCAAATCAGCCTGCAGTTTGTGCCGACTGCGATCCTTTCGCGTCAGGTGGGGGTGATACGTAAACAGTCGCTGATCCTCAATCTGCCGGGCCAGCCCAAATCCATCAAAGAGACGCTGGAAGGGCTGAAAGCAGAAGATGGTGCAGTGAAAGTGCCAGGCATTTTTTCCGCCGTACCTTATTGTTTACAGTTACTGGAAGGGCCCTATGTGGAAACCGATCCCGAGGTGGTAGCAGCATTTCGCCCTAAAAGTGCAAGGCGTGAGACAAACGTCTGAAAATCGCCGTTTTCAGGCATAAAATCCAGCGGTGCTGGTGTGGCGAAATATTGACGGTATAGTAACTCCAGCTTTACAACCATACTGACTTTGCCTCTGGATACCGCACGACTATGGATGCACACACAACGCGCCGTCTCAACGGCCAGGATTATAAAACTCTGTCGCTGGCCGCCCTCGGCGGGGCGCTGGAATTCTACGACTTCATCATCTTCGTCTTCTTTGCTGCAGTAATTGGCGAGCTGTTTTTCCCACCGGATATCCCTGAGTGGTTGCGTCAGGTGCAGACCTTCGCGATTTTCGCCGCCGGTTATCTGGCGCGCCCTCTGGGCGGCATCATCATGGCGCACTTTGGTGACAAAGTTGGGCGCAAGAAGATGTTTAGTCTGAGCATTCTGTTAATGGCGTTACCCACGCTGGCAATGGGCGCACTGCCGACTTATGCCAGTATTGGCATCGCAGCGCCGATTTTGATGCTGCTGATGCGCGTGCTGCAGGGCGCCGCGATTGGTGGCGAGGTGCCGGGTGCGTGGGTCTTCGTGGCTGAACATGTGCCGGAAAAACGCATCGGTTTTGCCTGTGGCACGCTGACAGCAGGTTTAACGGCGGGCATTTTGCTGGGTTCGCTGGTGGCGACGGTGCTGAACACCACGCTTTCACCGGCTGCGATTCGCGATCACGGCTGGCGCATTCCGTTCTTCCTCGGTGGCCTGTTTGGTTTGCTGGCAATGTATCTGCGCCGCTGGTTGCATGAAACGCCGGTGTTTAAACAGATGCAGGAGCGTAAAGCGTTATCCGAGAAACTCCCGCTGCAAACCATTCTGACCAGCCATAAGCGCGGGATTGTGGTGTCGATGTTGGTCACCTGGCTGCTTTCGGCCTGCATTGTGGTGGTGATCCTGATGGCACCCACATTAATGCAGAAGCAGCATGCGATTCCCGCAGCGTTAAGTCTGCAGGCGAATAGCGTTGCTACCATCATGTTGCTGATTGGCTGCGTCGTCGCTGGCTGGCTGGTGGATCGCTTCGGCGCGGCATTAACGCTGATGGGCGGTTCGTTGCTGTTGGCCATCTTCAGCTGGAACTTCTTCCATCAACTGGGTGGCTCGCCTGAGATGCTGTTCGTCTGGTACGGCCTGGCGGGATTGAGCGTGGGCGTGGTGGGTGTGGTGCCCTTTGTAATGGTCAAAGCGTTCCCGGCGGCGGTGCGTTTCACCGGTATCTCATTTTCCTACAATGTCGCCTATGCGATTTTCGGCGGTCTGACACCGATTAGCGTGACGCTGATGATGCAACTCACGCCGATGGCGCCGGCCTGGTATGTGCTGGCGTTGGCGCTGATTGGCTTGCTGGTTGGCCTGTGGCTGCAGAGCGAAAAACAGCGATCGACGCTGCTCAATCAGGTGAATGTCTAACCTAAGGCGCGTAAGCGCCTTTTTCTTTTCCGCATTTTTTTAAAATTATTTTAGTTTTAACCCTTGATGCGCTCTGAAGCGGCCCCATTTACTTGTCATCGAGTGATGTCAGGCAGCAAAAAAAGCCTGTCACAGCAGTTGAAAAGGGGCAGTTTGACCGCACATCTGCTAACAACGCTAATTGACAAAGAATTTAAGTGGGAGACGTTTAGATGGGTAAGATTATTGGTATTGACTTGGGTACAACCAACTCATGTGTTGCGGTTATGGATGGTGGTAAAGCACGTGTGCTTGAAAACGCCGAAGGCGATCGCACCACACCGTCAATCATTGCATATACACAAGATGGCGAAACTCTGGTCGGTCAGCCGGCTAAACGTCAGGCGGTGACTAACCCGCAGAACACCCTGTTCGCGATCAAGCGCCTGATTGGCCGTCGTTTCCAGGATGAAGAAGTGCAGCGTGATATTAAAATCATGCCTTACAAAATCATCGGTTCTGATAACGGTGACGCATGGTTGAACGTGAAAGACCAGAAAATGGCACCACCGCAGATCTCTGCTGAAGTGCTGAAAAAGATGAAGAAAACCGCGGAAGATTTCCTCGGTGAAGCGGTAACCGAAGCGGTTATCACTGTTCCAGCTTACTTCAACGATGCACAGCGTCAGGCAACCAAAGATGCCGGCCGTATCGCGGGTCTGGACGTAAAACGTATCATCAACGAACCTACCGCAGCCGCACTGGCTTACGGTCTGGATAAAGGTCAGGGCAACCGTACTATCGCGGTATATGACCTGGGTGGTGGTACTTTCGATATCTCTATCATCGAAATCGATGAAGTTGATGGCGAGAAAACCTTCGAAGTACTGGCGACCAACGGTGATACTCACCTCGGTGGTGAAGACTTCGACAGCCGTCTGATCAACTACTTAGTCGCGGAATTCAAGAAAGATCAGGGTATCGATCTGCATAACGATCCGCTGGCGATGCAACGTCTGAAAGAAGCGGCTGAAAAAGCGAAGATTGAACTGTCTTCAGCGCAGCAGACCGACGTTAACCTGCCGTACATCACTGCAGATGCAACCGGTCCTAAGCACCTGAACATCAAAGTGACCCGTGCGAAGCTGGAATCACTGGTTGAAGATCTGGTGACCCGTTCTATCGAGCCACTGAAAGTTGCTCTGCAGGACGCTGGTCTGTCTGTTTCTGATATCAACGACGTAATCCTCGTTGGTGGCCAGACGCGTATGCCAATGGTTCAGGCCAAAGTCACTGAGTTCTTTGGTAAAGAGCCACGTAAAGACGTGAACCCGGATGAAGCCGTTGCTGTAGGTGCTGCGGTTCAGGGTGGCGTGCTGGCAGGTGAAGTGAAAGACGTTCTGCTGCTGGACGTGACTCCACTGTCACTGGGTATCGAAACCATGGGTGGCGTGATGACTGCGCTGATTAGCAAGAACACCACCATCCCAACCAAACACAGCCAGGTGTTCTCAACCGCTGAAGATAACCAGTCTGCCGTGACCATTCACGTGCTGCAGGGTGAGCGTAAGCGTTCAGGTGATAATAAATCTCTGGGCCAGTTCAACCTCGACGGTATCCAGGCTGCACCGCGCGGTATGCCGCAGATCGAAGTGACCTTCGATATCGATGCCGATGGTATCCTGCATGTGTCTGCGAAAGACAAGAACAGCGGTAAAGAGCAGAAAATCACCATCAAAGCTTCTTCAGGTCTGAACGAAGAAGAGATCGAAAAAATGGTGCGTGACGCAGAAGCGAATGCCGAGTCTGACCGTAAGTTCGAAGAGCTGGTGCAGACGCGCAACCAGGGTGACCAGATTGCGCATAGCACCCGTAAGCAATTGGATGAAGCCGGTGACAAACTGTCTGCTGAAGACAAAGCACCGATCGAGTCTGCGCTGACCGAGCTGAACACCGCGCTGAAAGGCGAAGATAAAGCAGAAATCGAAGCCAAAATGCAGGCATTGATGGAAGTCTCAAGCAAACTGATGGAACTGGCGCAGCAGCAAGGCCAGGCGGGCGCAGCGGATGCTGGCGACGCTTCAGCGAAGAAAGATGACGATGTTGTCGACGCTGAATTCGAAGAAGTTAAAGATAAAAAATAATTGCCCCTGACCGGGCGCGACGGCTGGCCTGACAGCCGTTGAAACCAGCACGGGCGTAGGAGATCTCTCCACGCCCGTGCGATCATGTTAAGGGCAGAACAAAATGGCTAAGAGTGATTTTTACGAGATCTTAGGCGTCTCTAAATCCGCAGATGAGCGTGAAATCAAAAAGGCCTATAAGCGCCTGGCGATGAAATACCATCCGGACCGTAACCCGGACAATAAAGAAGCCGAAGCTAAGTTTAAAGAGATTAAAGAAGCCTACGAAGTCCTGACCGATGCGCAGAAGCGTGCGGCCTATGACCAGTACGGCCATGCAGCCTTTGAACAGGGTGGCATGGGCGGTGGTGGATTCGGTGGCGGCGGCTTTGGCGGCGGCGGTGCTGACTTCAGCGATATCTTTGGCGACGTATTTGGCGATATCTTTGGTGGTGGACGCCGTCAGCGTGCTGCCCGTGGTGCCGATTTACGCTACAACATGGAGCTGTCGCTGGAAGAAGCGGTACGCGGCGTGACCAAAGAGATCCGCATTCCTACCCTGGAAGAGTGTGATGTCTGCCACGGCAGCGGGGCTAAAGCGGGTACGCAGCCACAGACCTGTTCAACCTGTCATGGTGCGGGTCAGGTGCAGATGCGCCAGGGCTTCTTCACCGTACAGCAGGCGTGTCCGACCTGTCACGGTCGTGGTTCGGTGATCAAAGATCCGTGCAATGCCTGTCATGGACATGGTCGCGTTGAACGCCAGAAAACCTTGTCAGTAAAAATCCCGTCAGGCGTGGATACCGGCGATCGCATTCGTCTGAGTGGCGAAGGTGAAGCGGGTGAGCATGGTGCACCAGCAGGCGATCTGTACGTTCAGGTCTCGGTGAAGAAACACCCGATCTTCGAGCGTGAAGATAACAATCTGTACTGTGAAGTGCCGATCAACTTCGCGATGGCGGCATTGGGTGGCGAGATCGAAGTGCCTACTCTTGATGGTCGCGTGAAGCTGAAAGTGCCGTCTGAAACGCAAACCGGCAAGCTGTTCCGCATGCGCGGTAAAGGTGTGAAGTCGGTGCGTGGCGGAGCCGTTGGCGATTTGCTGTGCCGTGTGGTAGTGGAAACGCCTGTTAGCCTCAACGACAAACAGAAAGCGTTGTTGCGTGAGCTGGAAGAGAGCTTTGGCGGCCCAACGGGTGAGAAAAACAGCCCGCGCTCTAAAAGCTTCTTCGATGGTGTGAAAAAGTTCTTTGACGATCTGACCCGCTAATCGGGTAAGTGGTTCACAATGAAGCGGGGAGGCGACTCCCCGCTTTTTTTATGGCTGTGATTTAATAGATCGTTATTACCGATCTATAAACGAGACATAAGCTGCTTTTAACGAGGTATTTACGCCGCTAAACTAGCCGCTAAAAATTGTCCTGCTCAGGAGGAGTTGTGAACAAACCCCGTAGTATTCGAAGCTTACTGAAGAGCTTTATCGCGAGTGATGCCAGCAACGGCATCGTGCTTATTCTTGCCGCTGTTGCGGCAATGATCCTCGCCAACAGTGCAGAAACCGCGCAAGGTTATCAATCGTTCCTCGCTGAGCCGGTGCAAATTCGTTTTGGCGCACTGGATATCAGCAAAAACCTGTTGCTGTGGATCAACGATGCGTTGATGGCGTTGTTCTTCTTGTTAATCGGCCTTGAAGTGAAGCGTGAGCTGATGATTGGTGAATTAGCCAGTCGCGACCGTGCCATCTTCCCGGTGATAGCCGCGCTCGGTGGTATGGTGGTTCCAGGGCTGATCTTCTTTGGTTTCAATCATGCTGATGAAATCGCTCGCAACGGCTGGGCGATCCCAACTGCCACTGACATTGCCTTTGCTTTAGGTGTGCTGGCACTGCTCGGCAGCCGCGTACCTGCCGCACTGAAAGTGTTCCTGATGGCACTGGCGATTATTGATGATCTCGGCGCTATCGTGATCATCGCGCTATTCTATACCAGCGATCTCTCGGTGCTGTCGCTGAGCGTCGCAGCTGGCGCTATCGTATTGCTGGCGATATTGAACCGCTGCGGTGTGCGTAACATTGCGATTTACATGCTGGTGGGCGTGGTGCTGTGGACCGCTGTGCTTAAATCCGGCGTGCATGCCACGCTGGCAGGGGTGATCGTGGGCTTCTTCGTGCCGCTGGAAGAGAAGGATGGCCATTCGCCTGCAGAACACTTGGCACACGGTTTGATGCCCTGGGTAAACTGGCTGATTCTGCCGCTGTTCGCTTTCGCTAACGCCGGTATCTCTTTAAGTGGCATTACCTTTGGCGACGTGCTGTCACCGGAGCCACTGGGCATTATCCTCGGCCTGTTGATCGGTAAACCGCTGGGCATTACGTTGTTCTGCTGGCTGGCAGTGAAGTGGCGACTGGCGGTGTTGCCGAACGGCACCGCAATACGCGATATCATGGCGATCGGTGTACTGTGTGGTATTGGCTTCACCATGTCGATCTTCATTAGTTCACTGGCCTTTGACGCCGCACATGAGCAGTTGGTGACCTTCTCGAAACTCGGTATCCTCAGTGGCTCGCTGCTGTCGGCAGTAATTGGTTACACGCTGCTGCGTATCAAACTGCGATAAACAGGGAAGGAGGCGTAGGCCTCCTTTTTTTATAATGAATCAGCTCAATTTCAATCATCTCTATTATTTCTGGCAGGTGTGCAAAACCGGCTCCGTGGTACGCGCCGCTGATGTCCTGTGCCTGACGCCCCAAACGGTGACGGGTCAGATTAAAGCACTGGAAGAGCAATTGGGTGGCGCGCTGTTTCGTCGCCAGGGACGGGGTTTAGTGCCTAATGAACTTGGACAACTGGTGTTTCGCTACGCCGATCGCATGTTCATGCTCAGCCAGGAAATGCTGGATATCGTTAACTATCGCAAAGAGTCGCATCTGTTGTTCGACGTGGGTGTGGCGGATGCATTATCGAAGCCACTGGTGAGCAAAGTGCTGGAAGCGGCCGTGGTGTCGGAGGAGAAAATTCATCTGCGCTGTTTCGAGTCAACGCACGAGATGTTGCTGGAGCAACTGAGCCAGCACAAGCTCGACATGATTGTCTCGGATTGCCCAATCGACTCCACTCAGCAGGAAGGGTTGTTCTCCGTGAAACTCGGCGAATGCCCAGTCAGTTTCTGGTGCAATGCCCCGCTGCCCGATCGTCCTTTCCCGGCATGTTTAGAGCAGCGTCGCCTGCTCATTCCCGGGCGTCGCTCGATGCTCGGCCGCAAATTGCTGAACTGGATTCACAGCCAGGGGTTGCAGGTGGATATTCTGGGCGAGTTTGATGATGCGGCTTTGATGAAGGCCTTTGGTGCGCAGAACAATGCGATTTTTGTCGCGCCGACACTCTATGGCGCTGAGATCTATCGCGATGATACGATCCGTGAAATAGGGCGTCTGGAGGCGGTCATGGAGGAGTATCACGTGATCTTTGCCGAGCGTATGATTCAACATCCGGCGGTGCAGCGCATCTGCAATCGTGATTTCAGCGCACTCTTTAATGCTAAATCGCAGGCATAAAAAAACCGGCTAAGCGCCGGTTCTTTCGACAAAGCGATAACCTAACAGGCGATTAAGCCAGTTTGGTGATCTGTGCAGCCAGGTTTGCTTTATGGCGTGCAGCTTTGTTTTTGTGGATCAGACCTTTAGCAGCCTGACGGTCCACGATTGGTTGCATTTCGTTGAATGCGTTCTGCGCAGCAGCTTTGTCGCCTGTTGCGATAGCCGCGTATACTTTCTTGATGAAAGTACGCATCATTGAACGGTTGCTTGCGTTATGCTTGCGACGTTTCTCAGATGTTACGGCGCGTTTCTTAGCTGATTTGATATTAGCCAAGGTCCAACTCCCAAATGTGATCTATATGGACAAATCAAAGGCCGAGGACTATGCCTTTTGCGCCTTCTTTTGTCAATGGATTTGTGCAAATAAGCGTCGTTTTAGCAACGGCGCTTGATTACGTAATTGATGGCGCAGGATTCTACCAGCAACACGTCGCTGAATACAGTATTTCGCATTAAAAATCTTCATTACCTGCCTGAGCAATGGGTTGCGTGCGCATTAAGCCGTACCATACGCAGGAAAGGCACGCAGACGGGTTAACCTGAAGGCCATTCAAGGGTATAATCCGCCGATTTCCACCGGTTTGAGTCAGCCATGAAGTTTATCCGCGGTATTTATAATCTGAAAGAGCAGCATCGCGGCTGCGTCCTGACCATTGGCAATTTTGACGGCGTACATCGCGGCCACCAGGCATTGATGGCGGAGTTGATTGCTGAAGGACGTCAACGCAATCTGCCGGTGGTGGTGATGCTGTTTGAACCGCAACCACTTGAATTGTTTGCCGGTGACAAAGCCCCGGCACGCCTGACGCGTTTGCGCGAGAAGCTGAAGTATCTCGAGCAGGCGGGTGTTGATGCGGTGCTCTGCGTCCGCTTTGATCGCCGTTTTGCGGCGCACTCCGCACAAAGTTTTATCGCTGAACTGCTGGTCGATAAACTCAACGTGAAGTTTCTCGCAGTGGGTGATGATTTCCGCTTTGGCGCTGGTCGCCAGGGAGATTTCCTGTTATTACAGAAAGCCGGTGTCGAGTATGGCTTCGACGTCATCAGCACCCAGACCTATTGTGATGGCGGTGCGCGTATCAGTAGCACGGCGGTACGTCAGGCACTGGCACAGGATGATTTTGCGCAGGCGGAAGCGCTGCTGGGCCATCCATTCAGCATTTCAGGGCGCGTGGTGCACGGTGATGCACTGGGGCGCACCATTGGTTTCCCCACCGCTAACATTCCATTACGCCGCACAGTAACGCCGGTGAAAGGGGTGTTTGCGGTAGAAGTGTTAGGCCTGGGCGACAAGCCCATCGCTGGCGTGGCCAACATTGGCACACGTCCGACGGTAAAAGGTCTGCGTCAGCAGCTTGAAGTTCACCTGCTTGACACACATATGAATCTTTATGGCCACCACATTGAGGTGGTGCTGAAACAGAAGATTCGCGACGAACAGCGTTTCGCTTCGCTGGACGCGTTGAAAGAACAAATTGCGAAAGATGTGGTGACGGCCCGCCAATTTTTTGGGCTTAACGCACCGGCTTAATGACCGAAATACGGAACCGAGAATCTGATGAGTGACTATAAATCTACCCTGAATTTGCCGGAAACGGGGTTCCCGATGCGTGGCGATCTGGCCAAACGCGAACCGGGAATGCTGCAACGTTGGACTGATGACAACCTGTACGGCATCATCCGCGAAGCCAAAAAAGGGAAAAAAACCTTTATTTTGCATGATGGCCCTCCTTACGCGAACGGCAGCATTCATATTGGTCACTCCGTTAACAAGATTCTGAAAGACATTATCGTTAAGTCGAAAGGCATGGCGGGCTATGACTCGCCGTATGTGCCGGGTTGGGACTGCCATGGTTTGCCTATCGAGCACAAAGTTGAGCAGATGATCGGTAAGCCAGGCGAGAAAGTCTCCGCCGCGGAATTCCGTGCCGCCTGCCGCAACTACGCTGCTGAACAGGTTGAAGGCCAGAAGAAAGACTTCATCCGTCTCGGCGTGCTGGGCGACTGGGATCGTCCCTACCTGACCATGGACTTCAAAACCGAAGCCAACATCATTCGTGCGCTGAGTAAAATCATTGGCAACGGCCACCTGCACAAAGGCGCGAAGCCGGTGCACTGGTGCATGGATTGCCGCTCGGCGCTGGCTGAAGCGGAAGTGGAGTACTACGACAAAACCTCCCCATCTATCGACGTGATGTTTAACGCCGTCGATGCCGATGCGGTGCGCGCGAAGTTTGGCGTTGCCGCCTCTGAAGGCCCGGTTTCTCTGGTGATCTGGACCACTACCCCGTGGACCATGCCGGCCAACCGCGGTATCTCACTGCATCCTGAGTTCGAATACCAGTTGCTGCAAATCGAAGGCCGCAGCTTGATCCTCGCCAAAGAGATGGTTGAGGGTGTGATGAAGCGCGCGGGCATCACTGAGTGGAAAGTACTGGGCGAATGCAACGGTGCGGCACTTGAGCTGCAGCTGTTCCAGCACCCGTTCCTTGAGCAGATCCAATCCAAAGTCGTATTGGGCGAGCACGTTACGCTGGAAGCGGGTACCGGTGCAGTGCATACCGCACCTGGCCACGGCCCAGATGACTATGTGATCGGCCAGAAATACGGTCTGGAAACCGCTAACCCGGTCGGCCCGGATGGCGCGTACCTGCCAGGCACCTATCCCACGCTGGATGGCGTAAACGTGTTTAAAGCCAACGACATGATCGTTGAGCTGTTGAAAGAGAAAGGCGCGCTGCTGCACGTAGAGAAACTGCTGCACAGCTATCCACACTGCTGGCGTCACAAAACCCCGATCATCTTCCGTGCCACCCCGCAGTGGTTCATCAGCATGGATCAGAAGGGACTGCGTGCGCAGTCGCTGAAAGAGATCAAAGGCGTGCAGT
>NZ_CAJCKS010000150.1:0-11938 GCF_903970985.1 Pantoea sp. ME81
CGCTTTCCTCCTTCAGAGTCAAACACTTTTTTCAGCGTTTTTCTCCGGCGGGATGAATTTCTTCACTCCCTGCTGAGCCGCCTGCGTTGCCGCTTTGCCGTCTCAGTGGTGGCGCATTATAGGGATCCGATTTTTTTGCACAACCCCTTTTTTCGATCTTTTTAATCGACTGGCGAGTTTTCAATCTTTTCGCTGAGATCGCGAGCGATCCGCTCAAAATTCATCTTGTTTGCCAGCCTGATAAGCCGCAGGCTAGGGGTATAAAGTGCAAAAGGAGAAAGATCATGTCTGTAGCCCTACGACCTTATAAGAACCATTTTCCAGAAATCGGCGATCGCGTAATGATTGATCGCAGTAGCGTGGTGGTGGGTGAAGTGCAGCTTGCCGACGATGTCAGCATCTGGCCACTGGTTGCTATCCGCGGTGATGTGAACAAAGTCGTGATAGGTAAAAGAAGCAATATTCAGGACGGCAGCGTTTTGCACGTCACGCATGAATCCACCAGCAACCCGGAAGGGCACCCTTTAGTGATTGGTGAAGACGTGACTGTAGGCCATAAAGCAATGCTGCACGGCTGTCATATCAGCGATCGCGTGCTGGTTGGAATGGGATCGATTTTGCTGGATGGCGTGTTTGTTGAAGAGGATGTCATGATCGGAGCGGGTAGTCTGGTTCCTCCGGGTAAAAGACTGGAAAGCGGCTACCTCTATTTAGGCAGCCCGGTTAAACAGATCCGCCCATTAAGTGAGGCGGAAATCGCAGGTCTACTCTATTCATCTAACAATTATGTTGGCTGGAAAGATGAATACCTCGCTCAGGAGAGCCAGACCCAACCTTGATCATCGATCTCATCCTGCCGGATAAGCGCTTCCGCTTCTTCTTCCAGATCCCAGCGATGCGCGCTAAACAGCGCCATCGCTGCGCCCATTCCGAATCGATCCTGTAATGCGTCGGGCTTGATGGCACAAGTTAACCCCATTCCTTGCACCAAAACCGGAAAGACGATCGCTCCTCGTTCCTCGTCCCAACTTTCACGATCGGGAAAATGGATCGCCTGATTCACTCCTTCATGGCCTGCTTTAATTGGGCAATAACGGGGGTAATTTCTGGCATCACGCCATGCCACAATTGGAAAGCATGTGCCGCCTGCCCCACCAGCATGCCCAATCCATCTGCCAGCTGACCCGCACCGTGCTGCTGACACCACAACAAGAATGGTGTCAGCCCTTGCTGATAGAACATGTCGTAGCAGCGTGTTTGCGGGGTGATCAATGAGTCTGGCAACGGCGGCACTTTACCCTCAACGCCACTGGAAGTTGCATTGATGATCAGATCAAATGCCTGGCCGGAGAGCTCAGCAAAGCTGCTCGCCTGGATATCCCCACTATGCTGGAAGATATTTGCCAATTCTTCAGCGCGGGCAACCGTTCGGTTGACCACTACCACTGAACATCCAAAAGAAAGCAGGGGAAGGATCACACCACGAGCCGCACCACCGGCTCCCACCAATAAAATTCGGTCACCAGAACGGATCAAATTCAATCGTTCCAGATCGCTTAGCAGGCCAATTCCATCGGTATTATCACCAAAGATCGAGCCATCTGCCTTTTTCTTTAATGTGTTAACCGCCCCAGATAAGGCTGCACGTTCACTGAGTTCATCGGCCAGTTCCCACGCCTGTTGTTTAAACGGCAGTGTGACATTTGCACCTTTTCCACCGACAGTAAAAAAGTCGCTAATTGACTGAGGAAACCCCTCCAGCGGAGCACAAATCCGGCCATAGGAGTGCGCGATTCCTGTCTGCTCGGCAAAAAGGCTATGAATGAAAGGTGACTTACTGTGTGCAATGGGATGACCAAAAACGGCGAAGTGTTCCATAAATTAACCCTGACGAATAAGTTCGCCGCTGATAACGTCGCGAATTTCAGAAGGATTTAGCCGCCCGCCCGTTGCAGCATGCAACACGGGGAATTGAGCACCGAATTGCTGTGCAACTTCATCAGCATTGCGGCACGGCGCCTCACCGGAGAGATTGGCGCTGGTAGACACCAATGGTTTGCCGAAGCCACGGCAAAGTGCCTGCACATCCGGATGATCGCTAACGCGGATAGCCAGCGAATCGAAACGTCCTGTTAACCAGCGTGGCGTATGCGGTGTTGTCGGAACAACATAAGTCACCGGCCCTGGCCAGCTAGCAAACATGCGCTCACGCTGTAGCACCGTGAGTTCGCGATCGGCAATGTAGGGTTCCAGTTGCGCATAATCTGCTGCAATCAGGATAAGCCCTTTCTCAACCGGACGCTGCTTGAGCGCCAGTAAGGCCATGACGGCGCTTTCGCTATCGGGATCGCAACCTAAACCAAACACTGCTTCGGTTGGATAGGCAATAACGGCCTGCTGTTGTAGTTGCTCGATGCAAAATTCGAGACTTCCGGGGACATACGCTTTTTGCTTCATGATCGTTCTTCGTCCTGGGCGATGAGCTTGCCACAGCGTTTGCTGGCGCATAAGCGCTTCATGCCTTGTGCGGTTTTCTTCTCTATTAATAAGGGAAACTGGCAATGCGGGCAGACACCTTCAACAGGCGTTGCATTGATTGCAAATTGGCAATCGGGGTAATGGTCGCAGGAGTGAAAGGTTTTGCCATAGCGCGAACGGCGCTGAACCAGCTTTCCGTTCTGACATTGGGGACAGGCAATCGCGGTCTCGTCGGGCTTATCGATAGTTTCAGTGTAATCACATTCCGGATAGTGGCTACAACCAACAAACATTCCAAATCGCCCCTGACGCAGAACTTTATCTGCGCCGCACTGAGGACACGCGTGCCCTTCCAGCACTTTAACGATATGCCCATCGGCCTGATTTTTCAGGGGACGAACATAATCACAGGTTGGATAATTCACACAGCCAAGAAACGGGCCGTGTTTACCACTGCGTATCACTAAATCTGCCCCGCAAGCGGGGCAGGGATCGTGTTTACGCACAGAAAATAGTGCTGATTTACTCATATTTCCGGATGCATTAATCGCAAATTAATGCAGCATACCTTCATTGACGTCGAATAACAGTTCTTCCATCTGCTGATAAGCGTTTTCACATCCAGGGATGTTAAACAGCACCATCAGCACCACCCATTTGAGATCTTCAAGATCAAATTCCTGAGTATCAAGAGCCGTGACCCGTTCGATGACCATCTCGCGCGTTTCCATATTCAGCACCTGAACTTGTTCCAGGAACAAAATAAAACCGCGACAATCAGCATCAAGACGCTGGCATTCCTCGTCCGTATAAATTCGCATTGAGAGCGGATCTGCGGCCAATTGTACAGGCGCCACCAGACCATCCTGATAGTCCGCTAAACGTTCAAGCCAATTCAACGCATTGTAGATATCTTCACGATGAAAACCCGCATCGGCCAAATCATCGGTCAATTTATCCTGGTCAACACGCATTTCAGCTTCGTTGTGGATATAGGTCTCAAACAAGTACATAAGTACGTCGAACATGGCATGCCCTCCTCAATCGGACATAGCCGCCGGGTACAGCTGCGATCCATCCTGCTAACTCCAGCTCCAGCAACTGGGCTGCGATAACTGGCACAGGTTGGCCGGCACGTTCAGCGACGACGTCAACAGGTGTAACCTCATCACCTACGTTAGCCAACACGCCTGCAAATGGCAATGGAACATCGTCACTGTCTTGTGAATATATTGTTTCTGAAGTGGTTGCCGGCAGCCATTGCAATGTGGAATGCAAATCTTCAAGGATGTTATTTGGATGGGCAACCAACAGTGCCCCCTGCTGAATCAACCAATGCGTACCTTCACTGCCATCATTACCCAATGCTCCAGGTAATGCATAAACATTGCGGTTTTGTTCCAGCGCGCAGCGAGCCGTGACCAGCGAACCGCTTTTCAGTGAAGCCTCAACGACCAGCACTCCCTGACTTAACCCACTGATGATGCGGTTACGGCGCGGAAAATTCACCGCATGTGGCGCCATATCAAGAGGAAATTCAGAGATTAAAGCCCCTTCGTTATCCATGATCGCCTGCGCCAGCGACTGATGGCTTTTGGGGTAGATATGTTGCAAGCCGCTGCCCAGCACTGCGATTGTTTTTCCACTTGCGTCCAAGGCTGCACGGTGTGCAACGCCATCAATACCGCGAGCCAGTCCGCTAGTGATGGTTAACCCACTGAGTGCAAGTTGCTGTGTAAACCATGTGCCCCACTCTTTGCCATAGTGGGAACAGTGCCGACTGCCCACCACAGCTAATTGCGGTGTCTGTAAAACGGAGAGGTGCCCAGCCACATAGAGCAATGAGGGGCGTTGACTGATTTCTGCTAGCAACGCTGGATAATCAGCATCTATACAGGAGACTAAATGATGATGAGGTTGATCCAGCCACTGTAACGTGCGCGCCAGTTGCCGTGGGCAATAATCGTTAAACTGTTGGCGCTGCAATTCATTCAAACCATGGCTGTACAGTAATTCGTCATCGACGGCAGCACCGTTTTGCAAATTCCGCGCGAGATTCACTACGCGATGCCGGCGCAGGCCTTTAACATTTGCCAGCCGGAGTATCCCTTCCACTCGCTCCACGCGTCCATCCTTAAGCCCGCTCACATGCGGTGCAATGCTGTCAATCAGGCCACAAAAAGTCTACAATATGAGGTAGTAATCTTTTCTTTAACGCATACAGATCTGGATATTTATGTCAGTTTTGCAGGTATTACATTTCCCTGATGATCGCCTTCGCAAAATCGCTGCGCCGGTGGCTACCGTAAACGCAGACGTTCAGCGCATTGTCGATGACATGTTTGAAACCATGTACGCCGAAGAAGGCATTGGCTTAGCGGCCACTCAGGTCGACATTCATCAACGCATCATTGTTATCGATGTTTCTGAAAATCGAGACGAACGTCTGGTGTTGATTAACCCGGAACTGCTGGAAAAAAGCGGTGAAACCGGTATTGAAGAGGGCTGCCTCTCAATCCCTGAACAGCGTGCCTTTGTCCCGCGTGCGGAATGGGTCAAAGTCCGTGCGCAGGATCGTGACGGTAAGAGCTTCGAGCTGGAAACGGATGGTCTGCTGGCGATTTGTATCCAGCATGAAATCGATCATCTGGATGGCAAGCTGTTTATCGATTATCTGTCGCCGCTGAAGCGTCAGCGCATCAAACAGAAACTGGAAAAGCTGGCCCGCATGAACGCACGCGAAGCCTGAGTACTAACAGAAGGTTAAACTGTGTCTGCATCGCTAAAAATTATCTTTGCCGGTACACCTGACTTTGCAGCGCGTCATCTCGACGCGCTGCTTGCTTCTGAGCATCAGGTAGTTGGCGTATTTACTCAGCCCGACCGTCCATCAGGACGCGGTAATAAACTCACTCCAGGCCCTGTCAAAGTGTTGGCACAGGCACATGATGTTCCCGTGTTCCAGCCAAAATCGCTAAAACCTGAAGATAATCAGCAACTGGTTGCTGACCTGCAAGCCGATATCATGGTGGTGGTGGCTTATGGCCTGATTCTGCCGAAGGCGGTTCTCGATATGCCGCGACTCGGTTGCATCAATGTCCATGGTTCACTGTTGCCACGCTGGCGCGGCGCTGCGCCCATTCAGCGTTCGCTCTGGGCTGGCGACAGCGAAACCGGCGTGACCATTATGCAGATGGATGTGGGTCTGGATACGGGTGACATGCTGCATAAGCTCTCCTGTCCTATCACGCCTGAAGACACCAGCGCATCACTGTATGACAAGCTGGCCGAGCTTGGGCCACAAGGTATGCTGGATACACTCGATCTGCTTGCCAGCGGCAAAGCTCAGCCTGAAGTGCAGGATGAAGCGCTGGTTTCTTACGCTGAGAAGTTGAGTAAAGAAGAGGCGCGTCTTGATTGGTCACTTTCTGCTGCACAGCTTGAGCGCTGCATTCGTGCCTTCAATCCCTGGCCGGTGAGTTTCTTCCTGATCGAGGATCAACCCGTCAAAGTGTGGCAGGCTAGCGTTCTACCTCATCAGAACAAACAGCCGGGCGAAGTCATCCATGCTGATAAAAATGGCATTCAGATTGCCACCGCTGACGGCGTACTCAATCTACTTTCGCTGCAGCCTGCGGGTAAGAAAGCCATGTCCGCGCAAGATCTGCTGAATTCGCGTCGTGAATGGTTTGCCACTGGCACCCTTCTGGCCTGATCTCCAGCCCGGTTTAACCGGGCTTTTTTGTTTGATGAATGAATATGAAAAAAGCAACTAACCTGCGTAGTCTCGCCGCGCAACTGATTGAACGCGTGGTAGATAAAGGTGAATCGCTCAGTGCCATTCTGCCTGGCGCGCAAAAAACATTGGCTGATAAAGATGGCGCGCTGTTGCAGGAACTCTGCTTTGGCGTAATGCGCACTCTGCCACAACTGGAAGCGCTGATTGGCAAACTGATGGAGCGCACGTTAACGGGAAAGCAGCGCGTACTGCATTACCTGATAATGGTTGGGTTGTATCAGTTGCTGTACACGCGCGTGCCAGCACATGCCGCACTGGCCGAAACGGTTGCCGGTGCAGAAGTCCTGAAGCGTACGGCGCTGAAGGGATTGATTAACGGTGTACTGCGTCAGTTCCAGCGTCAGCAAGAGGAACTGGTTGCTGCAGTGGATCAAGGCCCACAGCGCTACTGGCATCCCGGTTGGTTGCTTAAGCGTTTGCAGACCGCCTGGCCAGATCAATGGCAGCAGATCGTTGACGCCAATAATCAGCGACCGCCGATGTGGTTGCGCGTCAATCGCCAACACCATAGCCGTGATGCGTGGCTGAACCTGCTACAGGCTGAAGACAAAGCAGCCTTCCCCGCCGATGCGCCGGATGCTCTGCGTCTTGAATCCCCTGCTCCTGTCAGTCAGTTACCGGGCTTCGATCAAGGATGGGTGACAGTACAAGATTTGTCTGCACAGCGCTGTGCTCTGCTGCTTGAGCCACAAAACAATGAAGCCATTCTCGATCTCTGCGCAGCGCCCGGCGGCAAGACCACGCATATTCTGGAAATCGCCCCTCAGGCAAACGTGCTGGCGGTAGATATCGATCAACAACGTTTGACCCGCGTGCATGAAAATCTGCAGCGCCTGGGTATGCAAGCCGAAGTCCGCCAGGGCGATGGCCGGACACCTGCAGAGTGGTGCGGCAACCAGCAATTTGACCGTATTCTGCTGGATGCACCTTGTTCTGCAACCGGAGTGATTCGACGTCACCCTGATATCAAATGGTTGCGCCGTGATCGTGATATCCCAGAGCTGGCTGCACTGCAGCGCGAAATCCTCAATGCAGTTTGGCCACGTTTGAAATCCGGCGGCACGATGATTTACGCGACCTGCTCGATTCTGCCCGAAGAAAACCATCAGCAGATCGCGGCCTTTTTGGCTGAGCACGATGATGCCGCCGCTGAGCCGCTGCCCGAAGGCCAAATCAACGGGTGGCAAGTCTTCCCGAGCGTTGATGGCGGTGACGGATTCTTTTACGCTAAGTTGATAAAGAAATAGTGCGGCGCATTCTGACAAGAGCGATTCAACGATGAAAATTATTATCCTCGGCGCCGGGCAGGTTGGCGGCACACTTGCTGAAAACCTCGTGGGCGAAAATAACGACATCACTGTTGTTGATACGGATGCCACCCGTCTGCGCGCGTTGCAGGACAAATTTGACCTGCGCGTGGTGCACGGCCATGGTTCCCATCCACGTATATTGCGCGAAGCCGGTGCTGAAGATGCAGATATGCTGGTTGCTGTCACCAGTTCCGACGAAACCAACATGATTGCCTGTCAGATTGCCTATTCGCTTTTCAATACGCCGAACCGAATTGCCCGTATTCGCGCGGCGGAATATTTGCGCGATGCCGAAAAGCTGTTTGTACCGGAAGCCGTACCTATCGATCATTTGATTTCACCGGAACAGTTGGTTATCGACAACATCCATCGCCTGATTCAGTATCCTGGCGCACTGCAGGTAGTTAACTTTGCCGAAGGGAAAGTGAGCCTTGCAGTAGTTAAAGCCTATTACGGTGGGCCACTGGTTGGTAACCCGTTGTCCATTTTGCGTGAACATATGCCGCATATTGATACACGCGTAGCGGCTATTTTCCGTCAGGACCGCCCTATTCGCCCTCAGGGTTCCACGATTGTCGAAGCGGGTGATGAAGTCTTCTTTATTGCCGCGAGCCAGCATATACGCGCGGTAATGAGCGAAATGCAGCGCCTTGAGAAACCCTACAAGCGCATTATGCTGGTCGGCGGCGGCAACATCGGTTTTGGTTTGGCCCAGCGGTTGGAAAAACAGTACAGCGTGAAGTTGATTGAACGTAATCAACAACGCGCAGCAGAACTGGCTGAGCGTCTGCACGACACCGTGGTGTTTTATGGTGATGCTTCAGATCAGGAGTTGCTCGCCGAAGAACATGTTGATCAGGTGGATCTTTTCATCGCCGTCACCAATGACGACGAAGCCAACATTATGTCGGCCATGCTCGCAAAGAAGATGGGAGCGAAAAAGGTCATGGTTTTGATCCAGCGTCGTGCTTATGTCGATCTGGTTCAGGGTAGCGTGATCGATATTGCCATCTCTCCGCAGCAGGCCACCATTTCCGCCCTGCTTGGTCACGTGCGCAAGGCAGATATTGTTGGCGTCTCCTCACTGCGACGTGGCATTGCCGAAGCCATTGAAGCTATTGCGCACGGTGAAGAGACCACTTCCCGTGTAGTGGGTCGTTTAATTGAAGATATCAAATTACCGCCAGGTACGATTATTGGCGCTGTCGTACGTGGCGATGAAGTGATCATTGCTAACGACAACGTACGTATTGAACAGGGCGATCATGTCATTATGTTCCTGACAGATAAGAAGTTTGTCCCCGATGTTGAACGTCTCTTCCAGCCAAGTCCTTTCTTCCTCTAAATCGCCGCGGGCGTTTGCCCGCCGTGATAATTTTGCTTAATCCGCTGTTATCATGGCAATTGCACAAAGGTTTGTTAGACTTTAGCCATTGGCCAAGGCAAGGAGATAACAATGAGTTTATTCAAAGAGTTTCGTGATTTTGCAATGCGTGGGAACGTGGTGGATTTGGCAGTCGGTGTGATTATCGGTGCCGCTTTCGGCAAGATTGTTTCATCACTGGTCGCGAATATCATCATGCCACCACTGGGATTACTGATTGGCGGAGTCGATTTTAAACAGTTTAAGTGGGTCCTAAAACCGGCCGAGGGTGATGTACCTGCTGTCGTAATGGAATACGGTAACTTTATTCAAACCATTTTTGATTTTGTCATCGTTGCCTTTGCCATCTTTATGGCCATTAAGCTGATGAACAAGCTGTATCAGAAGAAAGAAGTTGAAAAACCAGCGCCAAAACCAACCAACGAAGAAGTGCTGCTCACTGAAATTCGCGATCTGTTGAAACAGCAGAACAGCGATAAACTGTGATAAAAAAGCCGCCAAGTCCAGGCGGCTTTTTTGTCTGTAAAGCAGAAGGCCAGTGATAAACTTTTCTGCTTATCACTGGCCTCCCAGTTTCTACCCTTCGCATGTTTATCTTTACGTCGGTAGCTGCCTTTCCCTTTCTGATTCTGTTCAACTCGCTGACGAAACAGCGGATCATGTAACAGTGCCTCCAAAGCGTTATCGTTAATCTTGCCTTTGCGATGCTGATAGCGACTCATAGTGTCCTCCGGTTAATAATGGCGCAACTATAGGCTTTCCTGAGTGAAATTCAATCCTTGCTACAACAAATTTCCACCTGCGGCTCTTCACCTTTTTCCAGCGCTTCAAGAATAGAACAGCAGGCACTGCTATGCAGATCCCCGCAACAGGTCGCGGCTAAACGCTCTAAGGAGCGCTGAATGGTTTGCAACTCGGCAATCATGCCATTCACTTCATCCAGACGCCTGGCCACGATCGCTTTGGACTCCTGGCAGGTATGGTGCTCGGGATCGATACGGATCGATAATAAACCGCGGATCGAATCCAGGCTGAAACCGAGCTGACGCCCATAGCGGATAAAGCGTAAGCGCTGAAGATCATCATCGTTATAGAGACGGAATCCGCCTTCAGTGCGAATCTCATGATCCATCATTTGCTGCTTTTCATAAAAACGTATGGTGTCAGGCGTAACGTCAGCAAGTTTAGCCAGCTGGCCAATTTTATACATGTTACTTCTCCTGAAGCATGCGGTGTCGAATGGCACCGCCATATTCACCACGTAAAAAATCTGTGCTCATTCCTGCCTGCTGTAACTTCATCTCCAGCAGGGTTAATCTTTTTTTGAGTTCACTGGCTTGATGATCGTCAGGATCCAAAAGCTGTAAAAGATCGTTGAGTTGCACAGCTTCGCGGCGCATTTCAAGTTCAGGGGGTAAAAAACCTGAGTTTTTCAGTAATCGATATGCCGTACGTAACTCAGGCGGCACGCCACTTTCGTCTTCGAGCTGTAAAGGTGCACCTTCACCTGGTAGATTACTCAGTTCACCTTTTTCCTGCGCGGCGCGTATCTGCTGTTCTACCAGCTGGTCAATTAACCACATTATGAACCTCTACGACTTACAACAGCGTTCAGCATAGCGAAAGATGGGGGGATGGGGAATTGAAGACAATAAAAAACCCGCCGAAGCGGGTTTTCTACGTTACTGCAAATTACTCTGCAGCAGCTTCTGCTTGAGCTTCTGGACGATCAACCAGCTCGATGTAAGCCATCGGAGCGTTGTCACCAGCACGGAAGCCACACTTCAGAATACGAGTGTAACCACCGGCACGGCTCGCGAAACGCGGGCCCAGCTCGTTAAACAGTTTTGCCACGATCTCGTTATCACGAGTGCGGGCGAATGCCAGACGACGATTAGCTACGCTGTCGGTCTTGGCAAGAGTAATCAGCGGCTCAACTACGCGACGCAGTTCTTTGGCTTTCGGCAGAGTCGTTTTAATGATCTCGTGACGAACCAGAGAACCGGCCATGTTGCGGAACATAGCCTGACGATGGCTGCTGTTGCGGTTCAGTTGACGACCACTCTTACGATGGCGCATGACCTTATCCTTCTCAGTGAAACCTTAACCTGTGATCTGATTATTCATCAGCAATGCTTGCTGGTGGCCAGTTTTCCAGGCGCATGCCCAGAGACAAACCACGTGAAGCGAGCACATCTTTAATCTCAGTAAGAGATTTTTTACCAAGGTTAGGCGTTTTAAGCAGCTCAACCTCGGTACGCTGTACCAGATCACCGATGTAGTGGATAGCTTCTGCCTTGAGGCAGTTAGCAGAGCGGACAGTCAATTCCAGATCGTCAACAGGGCGCAGCAGGATCGGATCGAATTCTGGTTTCTCTTCTTTCACTTCCGGCTGACGTACATCACGTAAGTCAACGAAAGCTTCCAGTTGTTCTGCCAGGATGGTAGCCGCACGACGAATCGCCTCTTCAGGATCGATTGTGCCGTTGGTTTCCATTTCGATGACCAGCTTGTCCAGGTCGGTGCGCTGTTCTACACGCGCTGCTTCAACATTGTAGGCGATACGGTCTACAGGGCTGTAGCAAGCGTCAACCAACAGACGGCCGATTGGGCGCTCATCTTCTTCCGAATGAATTCGGGCAGAAGCCGGCACATAACCACGACCACGCTGAACTTTGATACGCATGCTAATAGATGCGTTTTCATCGGTCAGATGGCAGATCACATGCTGTGGCTTGACGATTTCGACATCACCGTCGTGGGTGATATCGGCTGCAGTCACAGGGCCAATGCCAGATTTATTCAAAGTAAGGATGACTTCATCTTTACCCTGAACTCTTACCGCCAGCCCTTTCAGATTGAGCAGGATTTCCAGGATATCTTCCTGTACAGATCTGTAGAGCGTCGTGGAGGGAAAGAGTGTACGTCTCGGAGGTGTGCAAGGGGGTCGCGTGGCGAGTGCACCAA
>NZ_CAJCKS010000151.1:0-11925 GCF_903970985.1 Pantoea sp. ME81
CGACAGCTTTGGTGCGTTGACCTGCGGACTGAACGGCCGTGAAGTGTGGCACGTCAGCGACTCGCTGCTGAGCGAGCAGGCGGCGAAACAGAACCTGCGTCTTAATGAGATGGACGAAGATCAAGACGGTGAAAGGTTCATCGGGTCAAAACATGGTGCTCAACGCGCTGCACCAGGCCGGTTTGCCTGATGACAGCGTTAACTTTGTTTTCACCACGCCTGCTGAGGCGACATTGGCATTGGATAACGGTGCCGTGGATGCGGTGGCGACATGGGAACCGTATGTCTCTTTTGCGGTGGCTCAGTCAGGTGATCGCATCGCCATTGACGGCAAGGAGGCACCGGTCTCCAACTATCTGGTGGCGACCGATAGCGCTATCAGCAATAAACGTGCAGAGCTGGCTGATTTCCGACAGCGTCTGATTCGCGCTCGCGCCTGGGGCGTGGCTCATCCGCAGGAGTATGCCAATGGCATCGCATCGTTACTGCGTCTGCCAGATGCCGTCGCCTTGAGTAAGGTTCAGCGTGAAAACAACGCTCCGGTGGAAGACTACACGCTGGTGGCGCAACGCCAGCAGGCTGCGATTGATACTTTCGCACGCAGCGGGTTAATCAAACCCGGCTTGCAGGCGAGCAGCCTGGTCGATGCGTCATTCTTTGCCAAAGCAGGAGCCACTAAACCATGATGAACCTGGCGCTGTACCTCGACTCAGGCATTCATCAGGGTGGCTGGCGTCATCCGCAAGCCGCCACGACCGGTGGCCGCAACTGGCCGCTGTACCGCAAAATTGCCCAACGCGCTGAAGCGGCAAAACTCGATATGATCTTTGTTGCGGATAAGCTGGCAATTGATGATGTGTATGGCGGACATCTGGCGCACACCGTGCAGCATCGCCAGGTGGGCTGGTCTGAGCCGCTCACCTTGCTGGCCGCGCTGGCGGCGGTCACCGATCATATTGGCTTAGGCGGCACCGTCTCATCCTCCTATTCCGAGCCCTATACCACCGCGCGACAGCTGGCCAACATCGATCACATCAGCGGTGGGCGCGCCGCGTGGAATGTGGTGACTTCATTAACCCATGCCGAAGCACGTAATTTTGGTCGCAGCCAACACTTCAGCCATGAGGATCGCTATCGCCGCGCAGCAGAGTTCATCGACGTGATGAAAGCGCTCTGGGACAGCTTCGAAGAGGATGCGTTGGTGGTGGAAAAAAGCAGCGCACGCTTTGCCGATCCGACGCGTTTCCACCGCTTCGACCATCAGGGCGAGTCTTTCGAGGTACAAGGACCGTTGAACCTGCCCCGTCCACCGCAAGGGCATCCGGTAGTGATACAGGCTGGTGTTTCTGAGGCGTTTATTGACCTGGCGGCCCAACACGCGGAGATGCTGTTTGTCGTGCAACCTAACCGGGAACGCGCACAGCAGTTCTACCAAACGATCAAGGAGCGTGCTCAGCACTATCAGCGACAGCCTGATCAGCTGCGAATCATGCCGGGATTAGTGCCGATTGTCGGCCACAGCGAGCAGGATGCACGCGACCGCGCTGAACACCTCAAATCACTGATCACCGTGGAATCCGGGCTCAGTTTTGTTTCTGCCAGCATGAACATCGATCTGTCACAGTATCCGGTGGATGGACCGGTGCCCGACTTGCGCGAGCAAATTACCGGCAGTAAAGGACGTTTTCAGTATGTGATTGCTAACGCCATAGAGCAGAAACTCACTCTGGGGGAGATGGCCAAACGCTATGCGGAGAGCTTGTCGTTCCCTTCACCGACTGGCACGGCGGATCAAATCGCGCAACAGATGATTGACTGGTATCAACATCAAGCCTGTGATGGGTTTGTGATTCTCCCCACCTACATTGATGAAAATGAAGATCTCTTCCTCAGCCAGGTGGTACCACGTTTGCAGGATGCGGGCGTGTTTCATCAGGATTATGCAGCGGGCACGCTGCGCGAACGCTTAGGCCTCGTGAAACCAGCTAATCGCTTTCATTGATGGATTTTGATCATCGCAAGTAATCGCAAAAAGTGGGTGTTTTGAGATTGCTTGCGATCATGAGTAGTTAACAGATGACTGGATGTCGCTCAGAGGTCATTTATATCCTTCGCACTATAAAAGAACGCTTATGTGATCATGCTGGTGCAGACAGACTTATAATGGGCGTCCTGATGGTCGCCCTCGCTACAGAAAGGTCTTACCTTGTATATCCGCGCTAATTGTTAGCAGCCTTACCATTCTGGCATCAGCTTTGCTTAATGATTCCTGTGTTCTTTTTCAGGAGTCGCGCTATGCAAGCATCCTCTACTCGCTACACTATTTTTTCACTGCTGTTTCTCATCGCGCTGATCAACTACGTCGACCGTGGCGCACTCTCGTTTGCTGCTAACGCTATCTCTCAGGAGTTTCTCTTCACCAAAGTTCAACTGGGTGCGGTATTGGGCTATTTCGGTTTTGGCTACCTGTTCGGCTCACTGTGTGGCGGATTTCTCGCTGATAGATTGGGCACCAAAAAAGTGTGGTTGATGGCGGGAATTCTTTGGTCCTTGCTGGAAATTGCCACCGCATGGGCCGGTGAAGTCGGCATGGCGCTGTTTGGTGGTTCAGCCATTATGGGGTTTGCAGCACTGCGCATCCTGTTTGGCTTCTCCGAAGGCCCGGCCTATGCGCTGATGAACAAAACCATCGCCCACTGGGCCCCGGATAATGAACGTGGTTTTGCATTGAGTATCGGCTTGCTCAGTACCCAAGTGGGTTCACTGCTGACCGCACCCATTGCCGTGGGCTTGCTGCTGTTAACCGACGACTGGCGCATGATGTTTATCCTGCTCGGTGCCTTCTCACTGCTGGCGATGTTGCTGTTTGCACGCAACTTTACCGACACACCGCTGCTGCATCCCCGCGCCAATACGGCCGAACGTCAGCTGATCATCAATGGACAAAAGCCTGAAAGCCAACATGAGGGTGCACTGCCGTGGTGGCGTTTCTTTACCAGTCGCACGCTGGTGTGCAACGCACTTGGCTATTTCAGTTTTCTCTATATCACCTTTACGCTGGTCACCTGGCTGCCTAAATATCTGCAAGATAACTTCCACTACGATCTACATTCGTTATGGTACGTGGCGATGATTCCGTGGAGCGGTGCCTGTTTCACTGTGTTGCTTGGCGGGCGTATAGCCGATCGTTTGCTGGCACGCTTTAACAACCTTCGTCTGGCAAGGAACGTCTTCGCAGCCGTCACGCTGTGCGCGACCGCCTGCTGTTTTATGGCGATTCCGTGGGTCAGTTCAGCGGCAGGGATCATCGCTCTGATGACGCTAGGTAACGCGCTCAATGCGCTGGTGAATAACGTGTATTGGTCGGTGGTGATTGATGTGACGCCAAAAGCTTCGGTAGGTGCTTACAGTGGCATGACGCTGGCGATAGCCAACCTTGCCTCCATCATCTCCCCGATGCTGTGCGGCTGGCTGGCGGAATATTACGGTTATAACGCCATGTTCACCGTTACCGCCTGCATTGCGTTTGGCAGCATGCTGGCGATGACGCTATTACAACCCGAGAAACGCCTGCAGGCTGATGCACCCAAAGTGGCAGCACAGCAGGCGATGTAATTTTACACCGCGTGCCGCTGGCAGAACGCAGCAATGTCTGGCGATTGGAAATCCGCCAAATGCGTCATCAGCTTCTCCAGCGGCCAGTTCCACCACGCAATCGCCTGCAACTGCGCCGCGATTTCTGGTGTGAAGCGGCCACGAATGGGTTTCGCAGGGACACCGCCCACAATAGTGTAAGGGGCCACATCTTTAGTCACAACCGCGCCAGCAGCCAATACTGCACCGTCACCGACAGTCACGCCCGGCAGCACAATGACGCCATGACCAATCCACACATCATTACCGATGATCACGCGGTCCTCGCGGCGATCGGCAAAGAAGCCTGCGTCACGCTGCGCCTGCGGGTCATAATATTCCGGGCAGTAGGTAAAACGATGCTGGGACGCACGATCCATCGGATGATTTGGCGCACCAATACGCACCTGATTGGCTATCGCGGTAAAGCGACCAATCTGCGCATCAGCGACACAACAGTGCTCGCCGAGGTAAGAAAAATCGCCCAACTCGCTATATTCAAGATAACTTTCGGCGAGGATCTCACATTGCTGACCAATGTGGGTTTCGCGCATACGCACGCTAGGATCGATGACGGTGTGTTGCAGTTTAGCCGGTTGGACAGCGGCAAGGGCCATAGCAAGCTCCAATGTGGTCAGAGGTCTGGATAACGGGTTGTAATAGGTCAAGCGCGAAGCACAACACTAAAGCGGCAAGATGACAGAAATGCTATCGTAGCGGCTTCGTTTGAGGCCATTTAAGGAAAGGGAATGAGAACACCGTGGTCACTGTTAGCTCTATTGTGGTCTTCTGGCCAGGCGTCAGCGGCACTGCCCGCTGATATCAAAGCAGGTGATATCGTGCAGGTGCAGTTATCACAATTGCATCCCACGCAAGCCGCGATTGGTTATCGCCAGTTGGATTACAAACTGCACCGTTACCAGGCCGATCCCAAAAAGCTGTTCGATGATTTTTGTGAAAGCATGGGGCAGAAAGGCGTAGACAAGTTCAACAGCAAATCACGCATCTCCGATCCTGACAGCTTCACCTGTAAAGCCCCGGTGGGTGCACAGCCAGGACCGATGAAAACTGCCGTCATCGCTCCGGATAATGCGCTCTATCTCACTGATGGGCATCACACCTTCAGTAATTTCGCTGATGTTGGTGGTTTGAAAACGCTGGTACAGGTGCGCATCACCAATGATTTCCGCAGTCTGAAAACGATGAATGCGTTCTGGCAGCAAATGGAAGCCGCCCATCTGGTCTGGCTGGATACGCCTAAAGGCAAAATCACCCCGCATGACCTGCCGAAAGAGTTGGGCCGTAAACACATGCAGGATGATGAATATCGTTCGCTGGTCTATTTCGTGCGCGATATCGGCTTTGAGAAAGAGGACAATCCGCCGCCGTTCCTTGAATTCTATTGGGGTAAATGGCTTGAGACTGAACTGCCGCTGAAATCATTCGATCTGCACGATCGCAAAGGCTATGGCGCAGCGGTCGCCGCCATTGCTGAAAAAATCACCGACGTACCTAAAGACACGGTGATTGCCCAGAGCGATGCCGGACCGCTCACCGCTGAAAAGTTGGGGGCGATGAAAAAGGTCAACGAGAAGAAACTCGATAAGATGATTTCTGCAGATGGCAAACTTGGCTGGGCGTTTAAACAATAACGCCACTGCCTCTGACTAAACCCAGAAAATTGTGCGCCGTTGCCGTCAATGCATGCTCATGCCAGGCCACCGCTAATCCGGTAGTCGGTACCGGCGCTTTTATCTGTTTAAAAACCACGCCTGATAAGCTGAATTGGCGCATCGATTCCGGCACCAGCGATACCCCTAACCCCGCAGCCACGACCGATAATATCGAAACGATATGCGGCGCGGGTTGCCCTTCTACCGGGGTGAAGCCCTGCTGGCGGCAGGCTTGCAGCACCGATTCACGCAAGCTGGTACCGCTCTCCTTCGGTGTCAAAATAAAGTGCTCGTCGCGCAACGACGGCAACGCAATTTTACCGCGTAAGCGCGCCTGCGGATGATTAAGCGGCAATGCAGCCACCAGCGGTTCCTGCAATAAGAGCTGAACCGTCACGTTATCCGGTATCGCGTTTTCCTGCCGTAGTAGCGCGATATCCAGTTGCTGATTGGCAAGCGCCTGAAGCAACACAATGGAGTTGGCCTCCATCACGTTCAGCATCACGTCGGGATAGGCCTGCCGGAAGGCGCGGATAAAACCCGGCACCAGCGGATTCATCCCCACGGTGCCCGTAAACCCTAAGCGCAACGAACCTGATTCACCTTGTGCGGCGCGGCGTGCAGCATCCACCGCCCCAGAAGCGATACCCGGCAGAGGCTGAACGGATTGCAAAAATGCACGTCCGGCCTCCGTCAGTTCCACACCCTGTGCAGTGCGGTTGAACAACGCATAGCCAATCTCCGTTTCGAGATCCTTGATTTGCATGCTGAGCGGTGGCTGTCCTATGCCGAGTTTCGCCGCTGCGCGCGTAAAATTACGCTCGCTGGCAACAGCAAGGAAGTAGCGTATGTGGCGTAACTCCATCTGTTTTATAGATACCTTTATGCAGCGCTATATATTGGACAGATGATAGGCGGCGCGGTAGCGTTGTGCAATCTTCGTTACCCTGGAATCACCATGAGCCGCTCGTTAGAAAATGTCCTGCCTGTCTCATCCCCTGCAACGTCCAGCATCGCGCGTGGGAGCAGTGAGTATCGCCGCGCGGGTATTGCTTTTTTCATGCTCGGACTCGCCAGCTTTTCACTGATCTACTGTGTACAGCCACTGCTGCCTGCCTTTACCCATGCTTTTGGCATCACGCCCGCGCAAAGTTCACTGGCGCTGTCGCTCACCACCGGCTTGCTGGCGGTGTCAATTTTGCTGGCAGGGGCATTTTCTCAGGCGGTCGGACGTCGTGGATTGATGTTCACGTCGATGGCACTGGCATCGGTCTGCAATTTCATCGCCGCCGTATTACCGAATTGGCATCTGCTTCTGGTCGCCCGCGCAGTGGAAGGCGTGGTGCTGGGCGGTGTCCCCGCGGTAGCGATGGCCTGGCTGGCAGAGGAGATCGACAAAAAAGATCTCGGTAAAACCATGGGATTGTATGTCGGCGGCACGGCGTTTGGCGCGATGGTGGGCCGCGTTGGCATGGGGTTGCTGACTGAATTCACCTCATGGCGCATCGCTATGGGTGTGCTGGGCGTGCTCGGTTTGGCATCAGCGATGGCGTTTGTGCTGCTTTTACCTGAATCGCGTCATTTCGAACGCAAACCGGGACTTAACCTCCACTTCCACTTTAAAGCCTGGTTCAGTCATCTCGGCAATAAGGGGCTGATTCGCCTGTATGCCACCGGTTTCTTCCTCACCAGTGTATTTGTCACGCTGTTTAACTACGCCACCTTCCGCCTCTCTGACGCGCCGTTTAACTTTAGCCAGACACAGGTCAGCCTGATTTTCTGCGCCTATGCGATTGGTATTGTCTCTTCCTCACTGTCGGGCAGCCTGGCCGATCGGTTTGGTCGTAAGCCGTTGCTCATTGCCGGTTTTCTGTTGTTGCTGGCCGGTATTTTGCTGACGGTGCCGGATAACCTGTTGTGTCTGATTGGCGGCATTATCCTGATCACCAGCGGTTTCTTTGTGGCGCACGCTGCGGCGAGCGGTTCCGTCGGCCCGCTAGCCGGTAACAATCGCGGCCATGCTTCGTCGCTGTATCTGTTGTTCTATTACATGGGTTCCAGCATTACGGGCTCGTTCGGCGGCTGGTTCTGGCTGCACGGTGGCTGGAATGCGGTAGTGGGCTTGACGGTGGTTATCGCGCTGGCAGGGTTGGCGTTAAGTGGATTGTCGCGGCAGGCGTAGTGTGTCAGGCGACTTATAATCGTCGCCTGACACGTTCAACTACGGACACGGCTAAGCCAGTTCGCAGTTTTTCACATCAGCAGAAGGGGCCAGAAGGTTGTTATCAAACTCACGTAAGGGTGCTGCATCACGGATACGTATCGGCCAGTCGGGATTGGCCAATGCACTTTTGCCCAACGCCACATAATCCGCCCCCTGCTCCAGCGCCTGAGAGGCGGCACGACTGTCTGACAGCGAACCATTCGCCACAATAGTCAGGCTTGGTGCCGCCTCTCGCGCTATCTGTACCAGCGAAAGCGCATTGTCCGCAAAAGCGGGTTGCAGTGCGTCGTATTCGGTGAGATGCAGGTAATCAATACCCGACTCAGCCAATAACCGAAACACTTGTTTTGCGCCCGCTTCCCCTTCTTGCCACTTATGATGGAAATCATTCACTTTGCCTTGTGAAATACGCACACCTAAAGTGACATCGTGGCCTATACGCTGGCGTACCGCGCGGATCACCGCCAGGGTCAGTGACAGGCGGGCAGCGATATCACCGCCCCAACGATCACCACGCTGATTGGTGTAATCCGTGAAGAATTGATCGAGCAGGTAGCCATTGGCACCGTGAATTTCAATGCCATCAAATCCCGCTACGCCAATGGCGCGCGCGGCGGTCTCGGCAAAACTGTCAATCGCCTGCTGAATCTGATCTTCGCTCATTTCTCCTGGCAACGCATAGTCGCCATGACCATGATAAAAGCCCAGCTGTTCGCCGCGCGGTTGCACGACGGAGGGAGCCAGGGTATCGCGTCGGTAAATATTGCCCTGGGAAATCGCACCGGCGTGCATCAGTTGCGCAATGATCTTGCCACCATACTGATGCACACCATCAGTAATGGCTCGCCAGCCTGCGACCTGGCGGCTATTAACCAGCCCCGCTTGAAACGCATACGTCTGCGACCAGGCTTCGTCGATATACAGCCCTTCGGTGATGATGGTGCCAAAACCCCCCCGCGCGAAACGTTCGTAATAGTGCTTCATGCGGTCGCCTGGTACGCCATCTACCGTGGCGGAGATACGCGTCATGGGTGCCACCATGATGCGGTTTTTCAGCGCGAGTCGATTTAATGTCCCGCTCTGAAATAAGTGTTTATCGGCCATTTGCTACATCGTGTTCCCTGATTATCGTCAGAGCGCATTGTAGTGTGTCGCTTTAGCGGCAAAAATGACCGAAGATGATACGTCTGTATAACGGAAATCGTTACAATGAACTCCAAAGATATTGAGGTTTTCCTCATGGTGTCGCAAACGCGCAGCCTGACGCAGGCGGCACGGCGGCTGAATACTACGCCGATGACGGTGTCGCGAAGGCTGGCCTCGCTGGAGGACGATCTCGGCGTGCGGCTGATGCACCGCACGACTCGCGCCATCGCGCTCACCGTCGAGGGAGAAGAGTTTCTGCCCTATGCGAAATCGCTGGCGGAAACCGAACAGAGTGCACGCAATCTGTTTTCACCACACCAGCAAGGTGCGACTGGCCAGTTACGAATTACGGCGCCTTCTGGCTTTGGTCGTCGTACTATTATTCCGCTGTTGCCTGCCTTGATGGAGGCCAACCCGGAACTGCGCATTGAGTTTCAGCTGAGCGATGACGTCACCGACCTGGTAGGGTTGGGCTACGATGTCGCTATCCGCATTGCGCCGCTGCGTGACTCCCGTTTAGTGGCTCACCGTCTGGCTAACAACCCGCGTATGCTGTGTGCTTCACCCGATTATCTTCAACGCTTCGGCACGCCTCAGACATTAAACGACTTACATCATCACAACTGCCTGCGACTCTCAGGCGTGGTGCAGTGGAGCTTCATCATTGATGGGCATATTTCGAGCTTAAGCGTGGAAGGCCGTTTCAGTGGCAGTAACGTGGAGGGGGTGCGCACTCTGTGCGTGGCGGGAAGCGGCATTGCTCAGTTATCTGAGTGGGACATCCGTGAAGAGCTCGCTTCAGGCGAGTTAATCGCCATTGAATTACAGGATGCTCAACCGCAGATGCTCGGTGTCTGGGCATTGTTCCCCACGACTCGTCAGTTGCCAGCACGGGTGACGGTATTTCTTCATGCTTTAAAACAAGCGATGGAAAAAACAGATAAGTTACCTGTCACGGCACCCCGTTTATAGGCTTAAATCGTTGACTCACTGATTCACTTCATGGAGGCCCCTTTTGAAACCAGAAATTCAAACCCTCGCATCAACGGAAATCTATCGCAACCGCTGGATGACGTTAAAGGAAGACAAAATTCAGCGTGCCGATGGCAGCGAAGGTCTCTATTCGGTGATCGAAAAAAACGATTTTGTCGTCATCCTTCCGGTGGAGCTGGACAGCATCTTTGTGGTGGAACAGTATCGTTATCCGATAAGTGAGCGCACCATTGAGTTGCCGCAAGGCAGCTGGGAGCTGGACCCTGGCGCTACACCGGAAGCACTGGCGGCGGGCGAACTGCAGGAAGAGACGGGATTGATTGCCGATCGTTGGCAGTACGTGGGCTATCAAAAACTGGCGCAGGGATACTCCGCGCAGGGTTATCACATCTATCTTGCCAGCGATTTACGCTATGAAGGGCGGAATCTGGATGCCGAGGAAGTCGGACTCACTGCACGCAAAATGAAAATCAGCGAGTTTCTGCAGCTCGTGCTGGAAGGTAAAGTGACCGATGCCACTTCAGTGACCGCGTTTTTACTGGCGCGGGCCAAAGGGTTGCTTGATTAAGCTGGGTAACGCACAGGGCCACATTGATGTCAGGTCGCTGTGCGTTTGAAGAGTGCGCATTGCTGCGCACTCCTCCCTGAACAATGACGCTTAGTGACTCGCTATCTCCGCCAACACTGCTTGCGCATCCGCCGCAGCAACCGCGACACCATCAATGTAAAGCTGGCGCCGTTCTCCGGCTGGTAAAGCAATTTGCAGCGTTTTCCATACTGGCTGATAATCCCCTTTACGCTGGAAGCTCAGGTGGATTGCCTCGGCATCGCTGCGCATTTCCCAGCTTAGCCACAGCGCATTACCCTGCTGATAACCCCAGGACTCACCGTCATCTTCAAACACCAGCCCGTTGCTCTCGCCTTTACCCTGTAATGGATAAAGTTGCAGCGTGCGACGGTCATCTGCTTGTGCATCAACATGACGCAGACGCTGGCTCAGTGGCAAGGCCGCACCGGCGCGCACCAGCATCGGCTGGGTTTCCAGTGGTGCTGGCAATGTAATCCACTGGCCGCCGCTGTACCACTGCTGGGTCGCAAAGTCATACCAGCCAGTTTGGTTATCTGGAAGCCACAGAGTGCGTTCACGCTGACCGGCTTCCACCACGCTGGCCACCAGCAAATCGCGACCCAGCATAAACTCATCGCACTCGGCGAAGGTCTGTTTATCCTGCTCATGGTCGAGGAAGGTTGGGCGCAGCATCGGTTCATCATCGGCATGCGCTTGCCACAAAAGGGTATACAGATACGGCAGCAGGCGATAGCGCAGTTCGACCGCAGCACGAATCGCAGGCGTGACCGACGGATACATCCACGGCTCATTCACCGTGTGATCGTCATTCCACGAGTGAATGGTGAAACGCGGGTGCATCACGCCGTTTTGCACCCAACGCACAAACAGTTCAGCGTCCGGCTTATCACCTGAGAAACCGCCGACATCGTGCCCCACGTTATACAGACCCGACAAGCTCATCCCCAGGCCCATGCGAATGTTGTAGCGCAGTGATGTCCAGTTAGTACGGTTATCACCGCTCCAGGTTTGCACATAGCGTTGCATGCCGGCGCAGCCAGAACGCGAGATCAGGAAAGGACGTTTCTCTGGCGCGAAACGCTGCTGCGCTTCCATCGACGCACGCATCATCAACAACGGCATCACCGGGCGAATATGCTTGATGGCGATGGGCGTACCAAAGCCGTGGCAACGCGCTTCGCCGTCCCACACTTCATATTCGTTGTTGTCATTCCAGGTCGAATCGATGCCCTTCGCCAGCAGCTGTTGGGTGACGTTCTCCTGCCACCATGCCACCGCCTGGGGATGGGTGAAGTCAAGGTGTGAACCTTCGTCGTCCCAGAACACTGAACGCTCTGGCGCTTCTTCTTCTGAATCGCGAATAAACAAGCCCTGCGCCGCGACTTCTTCGTAGCGCGGATGGTCCTGCAACAGGCAAGGTTTGATGTTGGCAGCCAGACGCAAACCGGCATCGTGGAACGCCTGGCTCATCACTTCCGGCTGTGGCACTTTGTCGTAGTTCCAGTTGAACACGTAGCGCTTGTTATTGATCGAGGTGTAACCCGATGACAGCTGGAAAGAGTCGCACGGAATATCATGCTGTTCGCACAGGCGAATGAAGTTCATCAGCTGGTTTTGTGCATCCGGTGCATCGGTGTAGTGCATGGTTGAGCCGCTGTAACCGAGGC
>NZ_CAJCKS010000152.1:0-11758 GCF_903970985.1 Pantoea sp. ME81
GTTCGGCATTTTCGGCGATGGCAGGCAGTTCGCCCAGCGCCAGTGCACCGTCCCAGCGCAACTGTGGCAGGGACACCGCCAGCGGCATATCGCTGATCACGCCATCCAATTGTTCTGCCATCTCTTCCAGCTGCGCGGCCCGACAATGTCCGGGGATCACCGGGGTTTTACCGGCATGCCATAACGCCAGCAGCGCAGCCGTAAAGTGATAACTGTTATCGAAGCATAGCGCCCAATGCTGGCCCGGCAGGCGCTGTACTGTTTCCACTAACGCCATCACCTGCTGGCGCATTTCCGATAACCAATGCTGTTGCTGCCCTTGCCAGGCCACGACACGATCCGGCGCTTCGAGCCAGTCGCGGATACTCACCACCTTCATGCCTTGTTCCTCATACGCTGACGCAGCAGCCATTCGCCGCCCATCAGCGTGCCCATCAGCAGATAGCTGATGCACCCATTCCAGAGTGTCCACAGCGAGAGATCATTGAGCAGGCAAGTGGCCAACGCCACGCTGCCGTTAAAAATGAAAAAACCACACCATACCTGTGTCACGCGCCGCGTATAGCGCACGGCCCGCGCGGGCAAATCCGCTTCACGCAGCCGCGCTAAACGCTCGACCAGCGGCATTGGGCTCCACAAAGATGTGCCAAACAGCAGCAGCATCAGCCCATTCACGACTACCGGATACCACAGCAACAAATGCTGACTGCGCAACAGCATGCTGGCGAGGCACAGTAAGGTCCCCACCAGCGCCAGCGACAGCATCACCCGCCCCATCGCGCCCTGCGCATGACGTAACTGCCAGATGCGCCAGCCAAACAGCAGGGCTAACACAGCAATCACGCCGCGCCATTGCGGATGGGTGACGGCAAGCCACACCAGAAACGGCCAGGCCAGCAGAGCCAGACCATTTATCAGGCGCAGAAAGGCTGGCATGCCGGAAATCAGGCTTCGTCGCGCATCAGTTGATCGACGGCATCCACCACATCCTGCACGGTGCGAACCGCACGGAAGGCTTCAGGTTTGATTTTACGGCCGGTGCGCTTTTGCAGGTGCACCACCATGTCCACCGCATCAATGCTGTCGAGTTCGAGATCTTCATACAAACGGGCATCCGGGCGGATATCATCGGCATCAATTTCAAACAGCGAGGTGAGCAGCGAGGCCACTTCCTGGTAAATTTCGTCTTTATTCATCATTTTGACTGTTCTCAGGCTTGCTGTTGTTCAACAAACGCGGCCAGCGTGGCCACGGAAAAAAAGTGCGCGCGTAAGGTTTCGCTTTCTGCGGAAAGCTGTACGCCGAAGCGATTTTTCACCGCCAGTCCCAGCTCAAGGGCATCGATTGAATCGAGTCCCAACCCTTCGCCAAACAAGGGTGCGTCGGTTTCTATATCGTCCGGGCTGATATCTTCCAGATTCAGCGTGTCGATAATCATCAGTTTGATGTCGTCAATCAGTGCTTGCATAACTTACTTTGTCTCTTCAGGGACCAGTGCCTGTTGCAGGTGACGCGTCAGGCGACGCGCGGCGAGCGGCTGCGCATCTTCTTCGGCTTCACTGAAGGCCTGGCTATCAATACGCGATTGTACGCGTACAGTAAAAACGGGTTTAACCAGCGGAATCTGATACCAGCGACTTTGCTTATCGAGCATACGCTGGGTGCAGCTAATATGTACCACGCGCAGATCGCATCCGGCACGCACCGCGATATTGGCGGCACCGCGTTGCAGCTTTAACGGTTCACCGTAACGGGTACGCGTCCCTTCAGGAAAAATCAGGATGGTATCGCCGCGTGCTAAACGCTGCTGGCTATCGGGCAGCAAGGTATCGGCTTCGCTGTTAATCAGGTAATCGGCAGATTTGATCACGCCATTAAAAAAAATGTTGTGCTGCAGTTCGGCCTTCACCAGACAATCCATTTCCGGCAGTACCGAGGCAATCATCACGTAATCAATTAATGAAGGATGATTGGCGACGATCAGGCAGCCGCGATCCTGGCGCAGTAACTCGGCACCAATAATCCGATAATCGTAGACACCAACAAAGCGACAGAAGCGCAGGAAACAGCGGAAGCTCCACGCAATGCTGCTGCGTGCAATCTGACGACGACGCAGGCCATCGCGCTGAATCAGCAACAGCAGGTTAAACCAGGTCACAGACAACAGCAGACCGCCCACGCTGAACAGCGTAAAACTCACGGCAGTCATCATCAGTCGCCAGTAAAAGTTGCAGCCAGCACGCCAGCGCAGGGCTAACGAATTATCCGCCATGATGACGCTCCCAGTGCCACAGGTGACGTTCACCGGCAATCGTCATTCGTTCGTCACCTTGCAACATCGCCTGCAGGAATTGCAGACTTTGCGGCAAAGTCTCGGCTGCGGGGCGCGCGGGCTCTGCTGTGCAGCGCCACTCATTGCCGGATTGCAGCAACAAAGCCACCGCGTAAGGGGCGTTGAAGCGGTCAATTTCGGGTAGCCACGGCTGATAATAGGCAGGTACTACGCCGTCAAAATCCACCAGCAGCACCTGCGCGTAGCCCGCCTGATGCAAAGCCGCGACCTCAAGCAAACCCTGTTGAAAACTGTCCATGCCCGCTGAAATTGACGAAGAAACCAGCGGCTGTCGCGCCGCAATGGTTAAACTCCCCACCGCAGAGTTGTGTACGGACATGGCAAAATCGGTCGGAGAGAGCGCCTGCTGATCTTTTAACGCCGTGAGTATGCGCAGATTACGTTCCAGCTCACCGTGGCGGCTGGTAAACACAATGGCATCCACCGTTTGACGTGCCAGTAGCGCCAGCCCGCTTTCCACAGCCGCACGGCTGCCCGCACTCAGGCGGCGTGCAGTCATCATCGGCAAAAATTGGGGTTTGGCGATCGGTAGGGTGGCGTCCAACGCGGTTTGCTGTCCGGCCCAGTGCTGCCACTCATCGGCAGTGCTGTGACCTGGTGCAATCGCGTGCCAGTCAACCAGGGTGTAAGCGAGTTTCATACCTGTATTCTTTCTTCAGCCTCAGGGATGGTCAGATTTTCGCTGTGCGGCATCCCTTCCCTGCTTGCGTTCGAGTCCGTCATCCGTCTCATGCGAATGTCGCCGATTAACAAGGCGGGCACGTGGCCCGCCTGTTTTTCTCTTTCGGCAGCGTTAGCGCTTTCTTTAAAACATTATGTCAGCGATCACGCATGGCGCTTATTTTACGGCCTGAACCGCAAGACGCGTCTGAATACCCTGGTTCAGATTCTGAATCCAGCGGTTGTAGTTACGATGGATCTGGCCACTGCCCGCTTTCAGATTGGTACTGCTCACGTAATCAATGCGGTAGCTGTTTGCAGCATAAGTGATGCGAATGTCGGCCGTATGACCGCGCTCGGACAGCTTACCGTTCATCACGCCTGGGCCTGCCGGGGAAATCACCCAGTGGTTGGCCGCACCGGCTTCAACAATGGCGCGCTGCATTTGACTATCCGTGTAGCTCTGCCCAACGGTCTGGCTCACGTTCTGAATGGGCGCGGTGCGCGGTGCGCAACCCGTCATTAATGCCGCTGTCACGATTAAGGCAAGCGCCGCTTTTTTATTCATCATTTCCTTTGTTTCCCCTGTCGTAGCCAATCACCACAAATGGCGACCGTGTGCGTAATTGAACTTGCACTGATCCGTTCAGACTTTGTAAAGCGCGCGAATAATACCACTATATGTAAAGACAAGTAAAAAAAAGCACGAATGACTTAAGCAGCGCCTCATTTCATGGCAAAAGCAGAAATTGCCGGGTTTACAGCGTAAAATCTGCCGCAAAACCGGCTTGTGGCATGATGTTTAGCCCTGCCAGCCGCCGCCGAGCGATCGGTAAAGATCGATTTGTGCGAGCAACAGAGTGTTTTTCACTGAGACAATATTGAGCTGAGTGTTAAACAAGGTGCGCTGCGCGTCCAGTTCATCCAGATAAGAGGCATAACCGTTCTGATAACGATTACGTGCGATGCGGTATGCTTCTGTCACATAGCCTTCTTGCTTCTGCAATTCCGTCAGCTGTTCCTCACTGCGGCGAATGGCATCCAACGCGTTATCCACATCCGAAAAGGCACCGCGTACCACTTTCTCATAGCCATAAAGCGCCTGGTTACGTGCGGTCATCGCCACATCCACCTGCGCCGTCAGTGCTTCGCGATTTAATAGCGGTGCGAGAATGCTGCCGCCAATGCTCCACAGGCGGAAGGGATTGTCGAGTAACTGATGCAGTTGAAAACTTTGCAGCGTGCCGGTCGCCGTCAGATTAAGTGAAGGCAATAAATCGGCCTGCGCCGAAGCCAGCGAGGCATCCGCGGCAATCAACTGACGCTGTGCCTGCACGATATCCGGGCGGCGGTTGAGCAGCTGAGAAGGCAACAACGCCGGCAGCGTCTGCGGTTTGATATGGTCGAAGTTGCGGGTACGGGCAATCTCGCGCGGATTCATGCCCACCAGCACGCTGAGTGCATTCTCTTGTTGTTCGATTTGATGCTGTAACTGCGGCACCTGCGCTTTGGCGGTCTGATATTCCGAAGCCGCCTGCATCCACTCCAGTCGTGAGGTATAGCCGGTTTCAAACTGGCGCTGCGCCAGATTTAACGAGTTTTCACGCGTGGCCAGCGTCGCTTCGGTGACACGCAATTGTTCGTCCAGCGCGCACAAACTGAGGTAACCGGAGGCCACCGAACTGGCAACCGTTAATTCAGCCGCTGAAGCTGCAGCACGCTGGGCATCCAGAGACGCTTGCGAAGCAAGAATGCTGTTGCTGCGACTGCCCCAGAGGTCTACGTCATAGTTTGCCTGCAGCAGTCCCTGGAAGACGGCATTCTCATACGGTTGCCCGGTTACTGCCGACAATGCGCGCTGGTGTGTGGCGGCAACCCCGGCGGATAGCGTGGGGAAATTATCCCCCTGCGCAGCACGCAATTGCGCGCGGTACTGATCGACCCGTGAACGGGCAATCAGGATATCGCTGTTATGTTGCAATGCCTGATTGACTAAATGATTAAGGTTATCGTCGCCAAAGCGTTGCCACCACTGTGCTTCGGGAGCTGCCGACGGGCCAACCTGCTGGCGCCAACTGTCCGGGATCGGTAAGGATGATGGGGCCTTTTCCACTTCTGTCGCGCAGCCGCTGACCATCAACGTCATCAGCGAGGCGAAAATTAACCGCTTCATGGCGCATCCTTGTGCGGCTCTGCTGCAGTATCAATATTGACTTCAACCGACATGCCGGGACGCAATTCTTTAGTATCGCCGAGGATTTGAATACGTACCGGAATACGCTGTGCGATCTTCACAAAGTTACCGGTGGCATTGTCCGGTGAAATTGCACTGAATTCCGAACCGGCGGCGGGGGAAATAAATTCAACCCGGCCGTCAAAACGCTTGCCGTCCAGTGCATCAACCCGAATCGTCACGGGTAATCCTGGACGCACACGTGCCAGCTGTGTTTCTTTCAGATTGGCGATCACCCATTTGTTATCCGGCACCACTGATGTCAGGCGCGTGCCCGCCGTGACATAGGTCCCTTTACGCACCGACAATTGTCCCAGCTGTCCGCTGTCGGGCGCGATAATACGTGTATTGGCCAGATCGATATTGGCCAGTTCCAGCGCGGCTTTGGCACTGGCTACATCGCCTTCCAGGGAACCGCGATTCACGATGACCGTTTGTAAACTCTGCTGCGATACCGCAACCTGCGCATCTGCCTGGCGAAGTTGCGCTTGCGCCTGCGCGTTAGCGGCACGCGCTGCGTCACGTTCACGCACGGAGAGCGACCCATCGGCCGCCAGATTTTCTACACGCTTCAGGTCAAGGCTGCTTTTCAGCGCCTGGGCTTTGGCATTCTCCAGCGCAGCTTTATTGCTGAGAATATTGGCTTCCGCACTGCGGCGTTGCTGTTGGTTATTGTTTTGCGCAGCGATTTTCATATCCAGCTGCGCTTGCGCCTGATGCACGCGCTGGCGATAGATACGATCGTCAATGGTCATCAGTAACTGCCCTTTGGTGACCGGTTGTAAATCCACCACATTCACGTCGGTCAGATAGCCGCTGACCTGCGGGCTGATAAAGGTGACCTGCCCGCGCACATAGGCGTTCTCCGTTGACTGAATCGTGCTGGTAAACGGCCACAGCTGCCAGGCGTATAAAATCACCAATACGCCAACGATCACGATGCCGCTGCCGAAAGCGATGGAAAGAATGCGTCGGCGGTTGGCGCGTTCGCGCTCCGCAGCCTGAATATCGTCCTGTTGGCTCATGAATTCTCCGTCGGGTTTGAAGCTTGCTGACGCTGTTCCGTCAAATTATGGCGTGCCTGACGCCAGTTGATATAACGCAGCCGCGTCAATCGCCACAGCACCCACATCAGGGTGATCAGCGCCATCGCGGCAGTCAATAAATAGGTGTCGTTGTAGGCCAGCACGTTAGCCTGGAGTGTGGCCACAGCTTGTAGCTGGCTGCTGCTCTGCGCGCTGAGCAGAACGTTGTCGGGCAACTGGCTGCTAAACAATGAACTGTATTGGCTGAGGCGCTCGATGACATTGGGATCAAGCTGTGACAGCTGATCGCCCAGCAGGCTGGAGTGGTACTTCTCCCGCCACGTCTGGAAGGTGCCGAGTATAGCCGAGCCAATCAGCCCGCCCAGATTTTGGCTCATGCCAAACAGCACCACAAAACTCACCAGATTTTTCGGCTGCGTCACCACACCGCCAATCCCTAACAGCATCGCGGGCGCGAGGAAGAACGCGCTGCTAAAGCCGAGTAAAAACTGGCTGACATACAAATTGTTGCCGCGTGTCACTGGGCTGGATTGTGCATCCATGTACGAGGCGATGATCATCACCACCAGCGAGGTGACAATCGGCCAACTGAGATGCGTCGGTTTGATGGTCAATGCACTGGCGATCATGCCAAAAATCACCCCAGCGATAATCGCTAAAGCCAGGCCACGCATCTGGTCATTCAGCAGCCCAAGCTGTTGCAGGAAGCCCACCGCGCCGGTGTTTTGCTCGGCCAACACAATGCGCATCATGATCATCACAATGCCCAATCGCACAATCATGCCGTTACTCAGCCATCGGGTGTTAATCAACGGATTCGCGCGGTTATGTTCCACCACCACTGCCGCAACAATCAGCACCAACGAAAGGGCTAATGAAATACCCAACCACGGCGTGGTAAACCACCACTCGATACGGCCCAGTGATAGCACGCCGCACAGCAGTGCCATGCCGGGTGCCAGCAGGATAAAGGTGACAAAATCCATCTTTTCAAAGGCCTTGATACGATCGCCCGGCGGCAACTTCACCACCAAAACACATCCGAGCGCTATCATCGCCAGCCCTAACTCAAACAGATAAAGACCGCGCCACTCTTCCAGCTGGAGCAATTCGGTAGAGAATAAACGGGCGAGCGGGATCGCCAACTGCGATGCGGTGATGCCGATCACCAGGGCTTTGAGTCGGTGTTTCGCCGGCCAGGCCTGAATTTGGTAATAGATACCAAGGGAGCTAAGCGCCGCGCCCACCATCCCGTGAGCGGTGCGCACAATAATGGCGGAACTGAGATCGTTGGCCAGGATATGGAAGAACGCCACGATGACGTAAAGCACGAGAAAAGCTTCGGTAAACAACCGCAGGCCAAACTGCTGACGAAATTTAACCAGCAGCAGGTTGATGGAAATGTTGCCCATCACGTAGACAGCCGGCAGCCAGGCAATCTCATTGCTGTAAGCGCCAAAGGTGCCCTGAAGATTGGTGAGATTGGCCGTCACCAGCGCATTACTGAGCGCGCCGGTGATGGAGATCAGCAGTCCAATAATGCCAAACGCCACGCGCTTTGAGGGCGAGTGGATTGGGGTGGAAGGTGAACCCGGCAGCATCGGTTTTTCATGAGGTAGCCATTCACGTTGTGCATAAGGATTGCGTTTTGCCACGATTAGATACTTCCCAGTCGAGCCAGCAGATGTTGCAAAACCTTCTCGGTCACTGCCAGCGCTTCAGGATCGATGTCTGCCAGCAACTGTGCGCGCAAGCTGTCTGCCTGGGTTTTCACTTCAGCAAACGCGACGCTGCCCTGCTCGGTCAACACCAGCAGGCGTTTACGGCGATCCTCTTTCGGCTGCACGCGCGCCAGTAACTGCTGTTTTACCAGTCGATCTACCAGTGGCACCACGCTCGCTTCTTCTAATCCCAACAGTTGGGCCAGCGCTTTCTGGGTCGGCGGCTCCGTGGCCGTGGCCACTGTGGCGATGGCCATCCAGCTGCTCATACTTAAGCCACTCTCTTTAAGGCGACGATCGACTGCCAGCCGCCATGCATGTGCCGTAAGATGTAATAAACGCGAAAAAGGTTGCGGATAGTCACTCAAAACGTAGTAGCCTAATGATTAGAGACCTAACTAAACAAGTGCGTTATTATAAACAAAGTGTCAGCCTGATGAAAAGTTTGCTTACATTAGCACTGTAGTTCGCGCGCCTCTGCCCTTCCACTCAGTTCTCAAATAGATACGGCCTGCCACAAAGCCTATCCCTGTACAGTTATTTTGTATAAGTTTCGTGTAAATCAAATTATTTAAATCGCTGATAAATAACAATAAGCACAAATCCCTCAAAAATATCATTGTACAAGTTAAGGTTCATTGTATAAGTTTATTTCCCGTGAGCCAGCGACTGGCTCCGTAACGAATGATGCACTTTGCGTCGCCTCTGAAGGTGTTTTTGGATTTCCACCTTCAGAGGTGTCTTTTTTGCGTTGGTTGATGAGTTTGGGTCTTACGCGCCTGTCCGCGCGTAAGTTTTTTCATCATGGAACTGAAGGCCAGGTTGCCATCAGACCGATCTGAAGGGCTTCATACATGCAAAACGCCGCCACCAGCAGTGACGCTATCGCTGACTACTTTAAACTCGCCGGTAACAGCGACAGCACCGAGATGGAAGTTTTCGGGCAGATCATCGCTGAAATCCTGCAAGCCGGCATGCCGGTCACCAATAAAGCCATCATCGCTTCGCTGATTAATCGCCTTGAGATGGAAAGTGATGTGATCCAACTGGATATTTATCGTCATCTTCTCGAACTGGTGGTTAACAAAACGCCTGACGATCTCTCGGTGTAATACCGGATTCCAGGGACGGAATCACTCTCTTCTTCGCTCTCCCGCTAGCTTCATCCCTCAATGCCCGCTAACATCATCCGCGTTTAGTGTCCAACTGGTTGCTGCCATGCCGTGACGGTATGCGCAAAATAATAAAAGAGCCTGCACATTTATGAGCCCATCTACAGAACACGCCCCTGCGGCGAACGATATTACCGTGGGCAGCGTTTTACGCTCGCCTGCGCTGCTTACCCGTGAGTGTCTGGCGGGAGTGATTACCGCACTGGCACTGATCCCGGAAGTGATCTCCTTTTCTGTTATTGCGGGTGTCGATCCCAAAGTGAGCCTTGTCGCCTCGGTGGTGCTGTGTCTGACCTTGTCGATTTTAGGTGGCCGCCCAGCCATGGTCACGGCAGCAGCGGGATCGGTGGCACTGGTGATTGGACCGATGGTGCACGCGCATGGGGTTGAATACATTCTTCCTGCGGTAATCCTCGGCGGTATCATTCAGATTATTTTTGGTCTTGCCGGGCTGTCCCGCATGATGCGCTATATTCCGCGTTCAGTGATGCTGGGCTTTGTGAATGCGTTGGGCATTCTGATTTTCTTCGCGCAGGTTCCCCACGTCTGGGGGCAATCGGGATTGGTATGGGTGCTGTTTGCCGTGACCCTGGCGATTGTGCTGCTGTTACCCAAAATCCTGAAAAGCGTCCCGTCACCGCTGGTCGCCATTGTCGTCGTCACCGGGGTGGCGTTGTTGCTGGGTTATCGCGTGCCTAATGTGGGCGATGAAGGGCCAATGAGTTCAGGCTTGCCCGGATTTACCACGCTGCTGGTGCCGTTTAATTTACAGACGTTACAGATTGTCTGGCCTACCGCGCTGAGTATCGCCTTCGTGGGTTTGATGGAATCTCTGCTCACCGCCAAACTGGTGGACGATATTACCGATACGCCTTCAGGTAAGCGCCGCGAGTCCTGGGCACTGGGTGTCGGTAATATTTTGGCCGGTTTTTATGGCGGTATCGCTGGCTGTGCCATGATCGGTCAGACCATTGTTAACGTTGAGCTGGGCAAAGCACGCACGCGCATCTCAACCATTGCTGCAGGTATTGTGCTGTTGCTGCTGGTCACCGGACTGAGTCAGATCATGGCGCAGATTCCTATGGTGGTCCTCGCGGCCATCATGATGGTGGTCGCAGTGAAAACTGTTAACTGGCACAGCCTGCAACCCGCCACGCTAAAACGTATGCCGTGGTCAGAAACCTCGGTGATGGCCCTCACGGTCGTGGTCACCGTTTGGACAGGCAACCTGGCGCTGGGCGTATTGATTGGCGTCATCCTCGCCATGATGCTGTTTGCACGTCGTATTGCCCATGTTATCCATGCTGAACGCAAGTTAAGCGATGACGGTGAACAGGTCTATTACACGGTGCGCGGCCCGCTGTTCTTTGGCAGCAGCAATGATTTATTCGAACATTTCGATTACGGGCACGATCCGAAAGTCGTCACCATTGACCTGACACATGCACAAATCTGGGATGCATCCAGCGTCGCGGCACTGGATGCCATTGAATACCGCTATCAACGCCACGGTGCAACGGTCACGGTTATCGGGCTGGATAATCGCAGTAGCAATTTCCGCGATCGCCTGAGCGGTAACCTGGGGTGATGATTTTAATGAAGTGAGTCTGAGTCACTTCATCCAGAATGATGATTCTCTGAGCTGTCATCTCCAACGAACTGACAGCTTTTTTATGTGCTTGAGTCAGCGAGAGATCAACTACGCTTAGGAGGCAACGCCTGGTTGCCCGAAGAAAGGACGTTATTGATGAAGCATTTTTTCGCTGGGATGATGATTATCACTTGTCTGGCAACGTTAATAGGCTGCCAGCAATCCGACAGGCCAATTGGGCCAGATGGACGCCCCAACGTGCCCACCGAGCAGCCTATTCCGGGCGGGCCGATGAGCAAAGGGCCTGTGGGGCAACCGCAAGCTTAAGGTTAATCGTGCCCGAGAGCAGTTGAGCAGTTGATATCGTGGATTGATACTGGAATGGGTATTCGGAAGTGAATTGCAGGCACAAAAAAACCGCCCTTGGGCGGTCACGACATTACTGCATATTGCTTTGATTTTATTTGGTTTTAGCGACTACTAAATATGGTACCCGGGGCGGGACTTGAACCCGCACAGCCATAAGCCGAGGGATTTTAAATCCCTTGTGTCTACCGATTTCACCACCCGGGCAGGGTGTAAATTGGAGGCGCGTCCCGGAGTCGAACCGAGGTAGACGGATTTGCAATCCGTTGCATGGCCACTCTGCCAACGCGCCTTTATTCTGATGTGTCATCCGTTAACAACGGAGGACTAAATTTGGAGCGGGAAACGAGACTCGAACTCGCGACCCCGACCTTGGCAAGGTCGTGCTCTACCAACTGAGCTATTCCCGCAATTCACCGAACTCGCTGATTTTATTCAGCTTCTTGCAGACTCGCTGCCGTTCGATGCGATGCATTCTACTTATCTGACGCAATGAGTCAATAGAATTATCCACACAGCGCGTCCGTTTGCTGCTTTTTAAATCGAATGTTCAAGCTACCATCCAGATACCCTCGTCCGCGGTTTAAATACATACCGTAAGACGTAGTCATGGGGA
>NZ_CAJCKS010000153.1:0-11596 GCF_903970985.1 Pantoea sp. ME81
ATCCACGATTGTGCTGATGCCCCCCCACAAAAGTGGATGATCAAAGGGATGCACACAGATGATGTCATCTGTCGCCAGTGACAGGGCGTAGTCGTTCGCCTCACTCCATACTTTCCCGTGCACAATAAGCCTCGCGCCTTCCTGCTCAATAAGCTCTTTTGCTCTGGCAGACGTGCTTTCTGGCACCACGACAGTGACCGGCAACTCCAGTTTGCGGCCGCAATGTGCCACCGCTATGCCTGCATTGCCGCCGGATGAACTGATGAAGGCTGTTGCGCCCCTTTCCGCGTAGTGGCGACAAATATTCTCCGCGCTCCTGAGCTTGAACGATCCCGTCGGTTGGGAAGATTCCATTTTAAGCCAGACATGGCATTCGCAATGCTGACTTAAAGGCAGTGAATGTATAAGAGGAGTCCGGATACTTATTCCCATGAGTGTGATCCTTATGATTTCTTTATCCTGATAAACGGGTGCGTTTCAGTTTGAGAGACAGATTTATCATAAGGGGTACGAGCGTAAAGGGATGGATACAACGGCTAACGAAAGTACCGGTTACAGTTCCGTCCTAACAAATTTATTGTGCGTCCGTTTTTCGCTCATTACTGACTGTCAGGTTAGATTGTAACTTCTAACCTAAACTGCCATGTCAGATCTGAGCCACTACCTGTAGCAAACTACTAAAGAAGTTAAGTTACTTAACTTTGCCAATCGTGATGTTTAGAGGCGGGAGAGCGATACACCCAAATTCACTCCATCTCGTATTTAAGGAGTTTCCTTTGAGAAATCAACTTTTAGAGCGGCCCGTGGCCGTACAGCATAATATCCGTGATCTCAGGCTTGCCGCTGGCCTTTCACAACAGAGTGCCGCTGACCGTTTCAATCTTAGCCTGCGTGTTTGGCAGTCGAAAGAGTCTGCGAAGAATCCAGGGCAGCTCAGCCAGGGCGAATATGAATTGTTATTGTTGCTGGCTGGTCAACATCCTTACTTTGCACTGGTGTCGCAACAAAAAAAGTAAGCTGCCTTGTCCGGGTCATTCGATAAAGATCAAGCTCTGCGATGGCCTAACGCGTTTTGCACAAAAGAGACTGAGTATATCATTTCGATGGTCAGGCAGTGCATCAATGTCACAGAGTTAGCCGTATCACTGGCTAATCAAACTGAGTAGATGCATCACCGTCCTGGAGGGATTGTTGCGCCGCCAGGCAAAGGCGATATCGGTAAACAGGGTGTTATTCTCTATTTCGCAAAACGTAACATGCGGGTTGTTCACACAGCACATGGACTCTGGTACCAACGCGATGCCACAACCTGCTCCGACCATGCCGAGAGACGAGGTGATTTGGGGAGCCTGAATAAATCGTGTTGTGGTGAACCCCGCGCGCACACAGGTGCTGACGATGAGCTCATACAGGCTGGGAGCGACTTCACGCGGAAACATAATCAATGTTTCGTTCACCAGCTGTGCTAATGCAATGGTGCCAGAGGAGCTACATGCATGGCCCGCAGGTAACGCAATCATCATTCTTTCGGTAGCGATGACTTTCAAATTGAACGCTTTGCTGCTTTCACACGGCAAACGAATAAACGCCGCATCAAGCAACCCATCTCGCAGATCCTGCATCAGCAAAGCCATATTCTCTTCCCTGGCAATTAGTTCCATTGCCGGATAACGCGTTCTAAAACGCTGAAGAAGGTCAAACACGGGTGCCCCGAAAGCGACAGAACTGGCAAACCCGAGCGACATCTGTCCGCTTATACCCCGCGCCATACCACGGGCTTTCTCAAGCGCATGGTCGGCCAGCTGCACAATCTCAGTGGCGTCATTTAGGAATGTCCTTCCCGCATCGGTGAGTTCAACGCCGCGCGTCAGGCGTTTCAGTAATGGTGTCCCAATCTCATGTTCCAGCCGCTGTATTTGCTGGCTCAGCGGTGGCTGAGAAATGCCGAGCATTTCTGCAGCACGGGTGAAATGTAGCGTCTCGGCGACAGCAACAAAATAACGCAGATGGCGAAGTTCCATATCAAAAACGTCTCAAAGTTAACTGGTTTCGCTATTGGATTCGGTAAGCCAAAAAGCCCACCATGATATTAACACGGCTTAACTATTGGTTTGCGAGGTGACAAATGTGTAATTTTGTATCTGCCTGTTCATGCGAGGAGCAGCTGAAAGAAACCGTCTTTAAACTCCATGATGATTCACCAGAAAAGGTTATATATCAGACTTCACTGATGAGCGCGCTGCTAAGCGGTGTTTATGACGGATCCACCACGGTGTCCGATCTGTTAAAGAAAGGCGATTTTGGACTGGGTACGTTCAACCAGCTGGATGGAGAACTCATTGCCTTCGACAGCAAGGTCTATCAGTTACGTTCCGATGGCAGCGCCAATCCTGCCCGGCCCGAGCAACAAACGCCGTTTGCAGTGATGACTTTTTTCAAACCTGAAAATCGCTACCGCTTTACCGAAACCGCCACGCGAGAAGAGGTTCATCAGGTTATCGACAGCAAAATCACTTCAGATAACCAATTCTGTGCTATGCGTATCAGTGGTCGCTTTCATGCCGTACGGACTCGAACCGTTCCCTGCCAATGTCGCCCTTATCGCTCGATGCCGGAAGTGCTGGGCGATCAGCCAACCTTCGCATTTAAAGAGACGCAGGGTGAACTGATTGGCTTCCGTACGCCGCAGTACATGCAGGGAATCAACGTGGCGGGTTATCACGAGCACTTTATTACGGATGACCGGCAAGGCGGTGGGCACATCCTCGATTATGTGCTGAAGGAGGGAACACTTACCTTTGGCTCCATTAACAAGCTTGTCATTGACCTTCCCCGGGATACCGAATTTCTTCAGGCAGAGCTCACGCAGCACAATCTTGATGAAGCCATTCGCGCCGTCGAAAGCTAACAACAGGGGGCAATATGAAAACGTTAAAAACCCACACTCACTGGAACAGCGGCGCCGATCTCGTGGTCGCGCAGCTTGAAGCACAAGGCGTAAACCACGTGTTTGGCATCCCCGGAGCCAAAATCGATAAAGTGTTTGATTCATTAGTGGATTCTCCCATTCAACTCATCCCTGTCAGGCATGAGGCAAATGCTGCCTTTATGGCCGCAGCGGTAGGCCGACTTACGGGACATGCCGGTGTTGCACTTGTGACCTCCGGACCAGGCTGCTCGAATCTGGTTACCGGCATGGCAACCGCCACCAGCGAAGGCGATCCGGTGGTGGCCATTGGCGGAGCGGTGAAACGATCGGATAGCGCCAAACAGGTTCACCAGAGCCTGGATACTGTGTCGATGTTTCGTCCGGTAACGAAATATGCTGTTGAGGTCACCGCCCCCTCCGCGCTGACCGAATGTGTCTCTAACGCATTTCGTCATGCAGAAAACGGACGCGGTGGAGGTGCCTTTATCAGCCTGCCGCAGGATATTGTTGATCAGCCGGTTTCCGGCAGCCCTTTGCATCACAGTGGACACGTTAAGCTGGGCGCGGCCCCCGATGCCCTAATTGAGGCTGTCAGCCGGGAAATCAGCCGGGCGAAAAATCCGGTCATCCTGCTGGGCCTAATGGCCAGCCAACCAGAAAACAGCGCCGCAATCAATGAACTGCTGACAAAAAGCCAGATCCCCGTGACCAGTACTTACCAAGCTGCAGGCGCAGTCAGACAGGAGCACTTCTCAAGGTTTGCCGGACGGGTTGGATTATTTAACAACCAGGCTGGAGACCGGTTATTACAGCAGGCGGACCTGATCATCACTATCGGTTATAGCCCGGTTGAGTATGAGCCGGTAATGTGGAACAGCGGCAAAGCCATCCTAGTACATATTGATGTGCTACCGGCTGATACGGATAACCGCTACCAACCCGATGCTGAACTGGTAGGCGACATTGCGCAGACCGTATGCAAGATTGCCGCCCGTATCCTCTCACCATTAACGCTAAGTCACGCTGCGGCCTCTGTACTGGAAGACCGCCAGCAGCAACGGCAATTACTGGCGATGCAAGGAGCCAGCTTAAATCAATTTGCGCTGCATCCCCTGCGCATCGTGCATGCGATGCAAGACATCATTAACTCTGACATCAGCCTTACCGTTGATATGGGAAGCTTTCATATCTGGATAGCGCGCTATCTGTACAGCTTCCGTGCGCGCCAAATCATGATCTCTAATGGTCAACAGACCATGGGTGTCGCCCTACCCTGGGCTATTGGTGCCTGGTTGGTCGATCCTTCACGCAAGGTGGTATCGGTGTCCGGGGACGGCGGGTTTTTGCAATCAAGCATGGAACTGGAAACTGCCGTCAGGCTGAAGGCCAATATCCTACACATCATTTGGGTTGATAACGCCTACAACATGGTCGCCATGCAGGAAGAGAAAAAGTATCAGCGCATTTCAGGCGTCAGTTTCGGTCCGGTGGATTTTAAAGCCTATGCCGAAGCCTTTGGATCGGCCGGCTTCTCTGTTAACAGTGCGGCAGAACTTGAGCCAACATTGCGCAAAGCAATGGATGTCAGCGGCCCTGCTGTGGTCGCAATTCCGGTCGACTACAGCGATAACCCGCTACTGATGAGTCAGTTACACCTGAGTCAAATTCTCTAATTGAAAGGATATGATTATGAAAAACAGAGTCGCATTTGTAACCGGCGCTGGACAGGGCATTGGCGCAGCCATTGCCTTGCGCCTGGCAAAAGACGGCTTTTCCGTAGCCATCGCGGATTTCAATCTTGAAACGGCGCAGCATGTCGCTAATGAGATTGTCACATCAGGAGGAAAGGCTATCGCGCTGCAAGTTGATGTCACCCAACGCGATAACGTTTTTCACGCCGTTGAAGAAGCGCGCCATACGCTGGGTGATTTCAACGTCATTGTGAACAACGCCGGTATTGCGCCATCTACACCGATTAGCGATATCACCGAGGAGATTGTTGATAAGGTTTATAACGTCAATGTTAAGGGTGTGATTTGGGGGATGCAGGCGGCGATAAGCGCTTTTTCAGCGGAGAAGCACGGTGGAAAAATCATTAATGCCTGCTCTCAGGCAGGACATGTTGGCAATCCGGAGCTGGCAGTTTATAGCTCCAGCAAGTTTGCCGTTCGCGGGCTGACGCAGACAGCGGCTAAAGATCTTGCGTCTAAAGGCATTACGGTCAATGCCTTCGGTCCGGGTATTGTCAAAACCCCCATGTGGGAATCGATCGACAGGCAAATTTCACAAGCGGCGGGTAAACCGACTGGCTTTGGGACGCAGGAATTTGCTAAACGTATTACTTTGGGCCGGCTATCTGAACCGGAAGATGTGGCCGCATGCGTCGCATTTCTGGCGGGACCGGATTCCGACTACATGACCGGCCAATCGCTACTGATCGACGGCGGAATGGTATTCAACTGATTCGCGGATCGTGCTTACCCATCCTGCCGTGTGGGTAAGCTATTAATCATGCACAGTTGCCCACCTGTCTCCGCCCAGCGCCTACTTTCCTGGGATTTTTCAGAACTGATGCAGCCGGATACCGTGATTGGTGCAGTGTCCGGAAGTAGCCACCTTAACAAGGCTGGTCAAATAGCAACCCAGATATATTGGGTTTCGCCCATAGTGGACATGCATTCTCTCAAGGCAGCTTTGTGCCTAGGCTGTGTGAAAACCCTGACCTAAAACTGAAGTGCACGCATCTACGCAAAATCTGGAATTACCCGGCTAATTAGCTGAGCCAATTTTTACGTATGAGCGCAGTTTTCAGCCCTGTTTTTGGCAGTTTAAGCGACCAAAACAGTTTTCACACAGCCTGGGCACACAGCAGCCTGTCTGCCAATTGAAGTTGGTTAAACCTTGCCTAATGCATATCTGTCAGCTTTTCTCAGTCACTGATTAATACCCGCATTCACTGCAACGCGAGAGCTGAAACCTGTTCCCGATTTAAGTACCCCGAAAATTATATGGATTAGTTTTCGCATAACAGCCCCGACGACAAGCATTCTTGGTTTACCCGCAGTCAGAAGACGCAGCCCGAATGCACGGATGTCCGGGTTGTGTTTAAGCGCAACCAGAGCAGGCATATAAAGCGCGCACCGGAGCTTAGCATCTCCCATTTTTGACATGCGAGTTTTACCCCGAACCGACGTTCCGGACTGGTGATGGCGGGGATTGAGACCCAGAAAAGCGGTCACTTCCTTAGCTTTTGTGAACTCTTTACTGACCATGAAGGACAATATCAGGCTGGCTGAAACAGTGCCAATACCCGGAACAGACTGCAGGAGGTCGTTCTGTCTTTTCAGCTCAGGAACATTACTAATATGGTCTTTTATTGCCCGGCGCACCGATTCAAGCTCCATCTTTAAATGATTGATCATGCGTTCAACAGATTCCTGAGCGTCAATATCTGCATTTTCACGACGGTTGCATTCCATTCTGAGCATACCGTTCAGCGCACCGATACGTCTCACTAGAGCCTGAAGTTTTCTGACGGGGGCGGGCACAGGTCTCCATGGGTCTGGCTGCGCGGCTTTACAAAAGCGTGCAATCAGTCTGGAGTCTGCTTTGTCGGTTTTGGTTCGGGTAAGTTCAGAAGCCGCGAATCCCTTGATTCTTGCGGGATTAACTACGCTCACTTTCAGATTCTTTTCGTATAGAAAAGTAGCGAGGGCTGTACCATAGCTGCCTGTTGCTTCAAGGCATACATGAATGTCCGGAATGCTGTCCGCTTTAAGCCACTTGTACAGTGCTGTAAATCCAGCAGGGGTGTTTTCAAATGTCTTACACCTGTAAGCCCCGTCATAGAGTTCAGCTGCATCAAACTTCTTACTGGCAATATCAATTCCAATGTACACAGTCATAGCTTTTCCTCTTTTAGTTCAGCTGACCTACCTTGCAAATTCAGGCTCACCGGTTTACGGGGCCGCAGATACCCTTCGGTCATACACTGAAAAGAGAGGCAAAGCGGCAATTATCTTTTTGACTGGCTCACTGGCCAAAGGATGTCGCCGGCCTGCTTTGCCCCGGTGTTAACTACAGAACCAATCTGTTCTGTGTGGGATAATTATACAAGGATGTCGCCACGCTCCGCCGTTTATGCACACCGGCGGCGTGCGGGAATAAACGTCCGTGCGGTCTGCGGCCTGTGCCGTGACTTCACTTTAGCCCGGCCGCTGCGTGTTCAAGAGATCGCTTCGCTCGTCTCCTCGCCCGTTCGCACTCTCTCCGCCGTGCTTACTTCCGTCGCGCCTCCGCTCATGCTTCGCGTCACCGCCGTGCGTAGGCCCGCCTCCATTCGCTTGCGCTGCGGCCTCGTCACCGCTCCTGAACACTCCGCTTTTCGCCGGGCTGTCATTCAGTCACGGCACAGGCCGGAACTGTTAATCACCCTGAATGCGGAGATTTCTGATGAATACTGCCACCCCTGCTTTTGAGTCCGCGCGCGTCCTTGACGGCTATGCGCGCCTGCGTTTTCTGCCCGCGCTGTTTGGCGACGATTTCATGCGCGCCGAAACCAACTTGTACCTGTTCGCCGACCGTTTCCTGGCGCACTACGACGGCGGCGTATGGGACTTCGCGCTGCTGCCGTCCGGCGGTGGCTTTATGAAGCCCGCCGCAGAGGAAACCTGGCGTTTCGTAAACCCTAAAAATTACAGCGATGTGCGCCTGAGCAGCGAGGCGGCGGGCATCGTGATCACTTCACTGGTGCTGAACATCGTAGCTGGATGTATGACCATCACGACGAGGGCGAACTTGTGCGCTGTACTGCCGCCGCTACCGTCAGCTTACCGACTACGCTTTTTCCCACCCGGAAACCGCTGCGATTTTTGCCGCGCTGGGCTGATTAACTGGCAGGGTGGCAGTGGCCACCCCTCTGAGGGATGAAAGATGCACGACAGCGTAAAAAATATCTGCGAACGTCTGAATGGGGAGTTTAGTGACGAGGAGTCTGTGGCCGTCCTGGTGTGGACAAAACGTGATGTCATGGACTGCGCAGGATGCATGGAGATCACGGAAGAAGAGGCGGGCAGGGTGCTTAGCGCGATTGGAGACGAGGGCTATCACTGTGAATACGGTACAGGGAAGGACAGCGTGCGTGACATGTTGAACACCCTGCGTGAGGAGGAGGAACAGGTGCATGAAGTGAGCGTATCCGCGATCGCGCTGGCGCAGGTGCTGCGTGTGGCCTTGGATTTTATGCGACTTGAGGATGCGCCGGCCGGGGAAGGGTACGCGGCGAGCCAGTGGCGTTCAGAGCAGATGCTCTCAGAAAAGTCGGGGAGGCGCTAAAGCGCTGACAGCAGTTCGGGCAGGGAAGCCCGGATAACCTGTAAAAAAAAGCCCCGTGACAGGGGCGCTTCTTAACGGAACCGGAACGTCGGCAACGGCTACGGGTTCATCCTTAACCATAAAGAAGAAGAGGTCGTGCTCTATGTCCGTCTGAATTATAGCGCTTTTTTTTATTTCGTATGGCGCTCCGGTAAAGGCGAAAAAACCTCTGCCGCCTGGGCGGCGGTCACGGTGGCCTTTTACGAACTTCAGGCAAGCCTGTGTAATCAGGAACCGTAAAAGAGCGTGTGTAAATGTTATTTATCAATTAATTCAGTTGCATATATTGTTGTTCAACCTTCATTAATCAGTCATTTTTCCTTTTCTTTCAACGTGCCCTGCGTAGATTCGTGGAGTCAAAGCGGTGCCAGCCCGGTAAAAACTACGAAGAACGCACTCAAAATCCGCACAAACTTAAAGAACATCGCCCTCTTCGGCTTACCTGGTTTGAATTCGATTACGACCCGACAACGGCGCTTGAAGACACTGAGTGATCTCCGCACCCGATCGCATGTCTCACTGAACGTCAGCTATTGCTTTGAGCCTGCGACCATGCGCACCCGGCTTGAAAAAATCGCAGTGTACACGCGGGCGGGCTTCACTAGTGCTGGTGAACTGGTCGCCGCGCTTCGTATGGGAGGGCACGCCGCATGATCCCGAAATCACACGCACTGGTCACCCTGCTGCCGGAACGTCAGGCCGCGCTACAGGACATCGCACTGGTTGAGCACACGCCGCAGCGCGGCACCCGGCTTGCCCGCCATCCTTACGCCGCCGCGTTTATGAAGCAGCTGAGCGGGAGGAACCGCGCCAGCGTACGCGCACTGAACCGCATCCGGGGTATTTACCTGCGCCCGCGCGAAAAACGCGCGCCGCTCCCGGAGTGGGAAAGCGCCCTTGATGAGTTTCTCAGCACAGCGGGTGAAGTGTGTCCGCTGCCTCTGCCGGGAGAGCTGGCAACCGCTCTATTTCCGGAGGCCGTTTTCCGCCAGGCAGAGCGTGCGAAACATGCAGCCAAAAAGAGCGTTAGCCACATTACTCGGCGGGAACGGCAGGCGGCGGATTAACGTGATCGCCAGCTGGAGAACAGCATCCGGCAGGCCGAAACCGAGCTGGCCTTCCGTACACCGGAAACGCTGCGCGGCTGGTTCGCTGCCTGGCGTGACAGCGTAGCGGAAATAACCATGAAGAACATGGTCGCCGCGTGGGCGCGGCGCTTTCTATCGCTGAACGACCTGGAAACCCTGCAACCGTATGCCGGAGACGTCGCCTTTGAAGTGGCGGGAGAAATACACCTGCGATCGCTGCACATGGACAGCAAACAGAAGAACACGAATCACTGGCTGGTACCAAACAAGCTGACGGCCCGGAACATCCTTTCCCGGGATGGTAAAAAATAACAATGCAGAGTGTTTTGCGTGGCGAAACATATGCTATACTGTTTCTTAACAGGAAACGCGGGGCCGAAAAGTGATTAAAAGCTGGAAGCACAAAGGATTACAGAAGCTGTTTGAAAAAAGTGATATCAGCGGCGTGCAGGCAAAGGACGCTGAACGCATCCGGCTTCGTCTGCTGGTCATCGATGAGGCGCTTTCCACGGATGAATTCAGAAACTATCCTGGCTTTCGTTTTCATCCCCTGAAGGGCGACAGGAAAAACCTGTTTTCCATCACGGTCAGGGCTAACTGGCGCATCACTTTCGAATTTACGGACGGTGATGCCTTTATTCTCAACCTGGAGGACTACCACTGATGGCCATGTTCAATCCCCCGCATCCGGGCGGCCTGATCACCGAGTACATTGAAGATAACAATATCGGTCTGCGCGTGCTGGCGAAAGAGCTGGGCGTGTCCGCCTCGGCGCTGAGTAAAGTCGCCAGCGGTAAGGCATCGGTCAGCCCGGAAATGGCGGTAAGGCTGGAAGCGGGGCTGGGTATTGCGGCGCGCCTTTGGTTATCGATGCAGGCCGCCTGCGACCTACACAAGGCGCGAGAAACCACGGACGTTTCTGGCGTGCACCTTCACCCGGGCGTGATGGCGGCTTCCGCTCAGGACCGGCCAGGCAAGTAAACGCTGTTACAGTTATCCTCACACCGCGCCGTCTGGCGCGGTTTTTATTTGCGCCTTCTGTTCGCTCCTGGAAGTCATCACCGCCGCCCTGCGGGCCGGGAAAAGCCGGTGCTGTCGCACCGGCCGTGTCCGTCCTGCTGTTTATCACCATCATGCGAATATCTGTATCAGGTATGTTAATGACCCGAACAGTGACCTGCACCTCGTTGATTAATACACCGCGATGTTAGTAATGTCTTCATTAGCCACATGAGGACATCCCCATGAAGAAGCGTTTTTCCGACGAACAGATCATCAGTATCCTCCGCGAGGCTGAAGTTGGGGTTTCTGCCCGTGAGCTCTGCCGTAAGCATGCTATTTCAGACGCTACCTTTTATACCTGGCGCAAGAAGTTTGGCGGTATGGAGGTGCCCGAGGTAAAGCGCCTGAAGTCGCTTGAGGAAGAGAACGCCAGACTCAAGAAGCTGCTTGCCGAAGCCATGCTGGATAAGGAGGGACTTCAGGTGGCTCTGGGGCGAAAGTACTGACGACAGACCAGAAGCGGGAAGCCGTTGAGTTTATGTGTGATGCGACCGGTCTGTCGCAACGTCGTGCCTGCAGGCTGGCCGGGCTGTCACTTCCATCCTGTTGTTATTCGGCTCAGCGTTCGGTTGCTGACGCGCAGCTGTCTTTACGTATCACAGAGCTGGCACTTGAATGCCGTCGATTTGGTTACCGGCGCATCTGGCAGTTATTGCGTCGGGAGGGCTTTCACGTCAACCACAAGCGGGTTTACCGCATCTATAACCTTAACGGTCTGGGTGTAAAACGCAGGCGGCGCCGTAAGGGGCTGGCGACTGAACGGCTTCCGCTTCTTCGCCCGGATGCGCCGAACCTGACATGGTCGATGGATTTTGTCATGGATTAACTTGCCAGCGGCCGCAGGATGAAGTGCCGGACCTGCGTGGATGATTTCACGAAGGAGTGCCTGACGATCACCACGGCATTCGGGATTACAGGCGTTCAGGTGACACGTATTCTGGACAGCATTGCGCTGTTTCGTGGCTATCCTACAACGATAAGATCCGATCAGGGCCTTGAATTTACCTGCCGCGCTCGAGCAATGGGCCTTTGAACATGGTGTTGAGTTGCGCTTAATCCAGCCGGGCAAGCCAACGCAGAACGGATTTATTGAGAGTTTCAATGGCCGCTTTCGGGATGAATGCCTGAATGAGCACTGGTTCAG
>NZ_CAJCKS010000154.1:0-11538 GCF_903970985.1 Pantoea sp. ME81
CTCATTACTGACACCACAAGATCTGCTGTCCCGCTATCTGAACGACAGCCCGGCTAAAGAAGGATTGGCGATGTCCTGCGGCGCGCTGGGTGCGATTGGCGGTATTCGTCCCTCCAGTGAATTCCGCATGGCGCTGCACGATCCCCAATTGAACCGCACGCTGGAACACGCTTACTGCACTGGCGCGCTGCCAGTGGTCGCTTAAGGAGCATGCTAATGACCACACTCTGGCAAGCAAGTCAGCAGCTTCAGGCCGGCAACGCGTCTCCTGAGGTTTTCACTCAATCGGCACTGCGCGCAGCGCAGGATCCGTTAAAAGAGGGGGATCTTGTTTTCACCACCCGCTATGCCACCCAGGCCGCTCAACAGTCAACAGCAGCGAGTGCACGCTGGCAAACCCAGCAAGCCCTCAGTGCTATTGATGGGCTGCCTGTCAGCATCAAAGATCTGTTTGATGTGCAAAGCGAGCCAACCACGGCGGGTTCACATTTGCTCCTGAATGCAGAACCGGCGGCAGCGAATGCCCATGTAGTCGATCGCTTACATCACGCAGGGGCGGCGATTGTCGGTAAAACCAACATGACCGAATTTGCCTTTTCCGGGTTGGGCATCAATCCGCATTACGGCACGCCGGCCAATCCGTGGCGTCGCGAAGACAAACGCATTCCGGGTGGTTCTTCTTCTGGTGCGGCTGTCGCCGTGGCAGACGGCATGTGCCTGGGCGCTATCGGCACTGACACGGGTGGTTCGGTGCGCATTCCTGCTGCGCTATGCGGCTTGACCGGCTTTAAACCCACCGCGAATCGCATCAACCAGGTGGGTACGTTACCGCTCTCTGCCTCGCTCGACAGCATCGGCGTGATTGCCCATGACGTGCGCAGCTGCTGGCTGCTGGACAGTGTCATCGCGGAACAGCCGCTTGAACTCCAGCAGGTGGAGTTACGCAGTGCTCGTTTCGCTATCCCGCAGACCCGCGTGCTGGAGGGACTCGACGAAGACGTTGCGCTGGCCTGGAAGCACGCTATCGCGGTGCTGGAACAGGCGGGGGCCACCCTCATTGCACTGCCGCTTGAAGAGCTGGATGAGTTGAACATTATGAATGCGCGTGGCGGCATTACTGCTTACGAGGCATGGCAGTGGCATCAACAATCCGCACTGGCGCAACCCGAAGCTTACGATCCTCAAGTGTTAGTGCGTGTGCAGCGCGGCAGTTTGCTGACGGAGCAAGATGCCAGTGAACTTCATCAACAGCGCAAAGCGTGGCAGCACCGCATTAATAGCGCGCTGGCAGACTTTGACGCCTTACTCATGCCCACCGTTCCGCGTATCGCACCGACCCTCGCTTCTCTGGAGGATGCGCAGCAGTACATGGAGGTCAACGCGCTGATGCTGCGTAACACCAGCGTAATCAACATGCTGGACGGCTGTGCACTCTCTTTACCCTGCCATCAAACCGGTAGTGCGCCGGTTGGCCTAAGCCTTGCTTCTGTTCATGGTGATGACGCCCGCTTAATCAGCTGGTCGCTCGCCGTGGAAACTGCCCTCAACTGGAGATCCTGATGATGACTCAATCCCACGGCATGCTGTTTGTCGCCACTAACATTGGCGCGGAAGACGAAGCGGACTTCAACCAATGGTATGACCATGAACATGTAGAAGAGCGTGTCGCGATTCGTGGCTTCTTAAGCGGAACGCGCTATCAGGCTATCCATGCCGAGCGCAAATATCTTGGCCTGTATGAAACCGAGGCGCTGGAAGCCTTTACCAGTGCGGATTATCACGCGGCCTTCACGCGCCAGACCGAATGGTCAGTGAAAAATCTGCAAAAGATGGTTAATCCCATGCGTCGGGTCAGCGCGATCACCCATAAGCATGGCAAAGGGACCGGCAGCCATCTGGCGGTGGTGACGCTGAAAGCGCTGGATGCCAGCGTGTTGACTGCGTGGCAGCAGCAAATTAGCCATACCCCGGGCTATGTTGCCTCCAGTCTACTGACCCCGGATGTGGTGCTCAGTTCTCCGTTGCCGATGGAGAGTAAAGGACAGCGGCAGATGCTACCGATGCTACTGATTCACTGCAGTGACGCATCAAGCTGTGACCAACTGGCCGCACACGCGGCGGAATTGATGACCGGCGATGTTCAACGCTATGCCTTTAGCTGGCAGTTAACCAAACAGGAGTTGGCACATGGCTAATACAGACTCTTCATTGCAGCAGACGGTGCGTGATAAGCGCACGGCGTCGAAAACCGGGCGCCTGGCCGCTGCCAGTTCCATCGGCACAGCGCTGGAATGGTACGACTTCACCGTTTACAACATCATGGCAGCCTTGGTGTTTAACCATGTGTTCTTCCCCAGTTTTGATCCGCTGGTTGGCACCATTCTGGCATTTTCGACCTATGCGGTAGGTTACATTTCACGTCCGCTGGGCGGTTTTGTGTTTGGTCATCTGGGGGATGTCGCAGGGCGCAAAGCCGTGTTGATCATCACGCTGGTGATCATGGGCGTCACCACCGCCTTAATGGGCTTGCTGCCAGGCTATGCGGTGTGGGGCATCTGGAGTCCGGTGCTGTTGGTCGCGCTGCGTTTTGTGCAGGGCATTGCGCTGGGCGGTGAATGGGCGGGTGCCGTTTTACTGTCGATGGAGCACGGTGATGCTGATAAACGTGGGCGTAATGCATCTTTTGCACAGGTGGGGCCTTCCTGCGGCACATTGATTGGCACCGGGTTTATCACCCTGGTGACGGTGATGATCAGCGCCGATCAGTTCCAGGCATGGGGCTGGCGCATTCCGTTCCTGCTGAGTCTGCTGCTGGTGCTATTTGGATTGTGGCTGCGTCGTGGTGTGGAAGAGACACCGACCTTTGTCGCGATGCAGGCTGCGGAAAAAACGACGCATACGCCACTGAAAGAAGTGTTCGTCAACTATCCGAAACAGCTGCTGATTGCGGGGGGATCGCGTATCGGTTCCGATGTGCTCTACGCGCTGGTGGTGGTATTTACCCTGACGTACGTCACCACCGTATTACAGCTGCCACGCCCGCTGGCATTAATGGCCACGATGTTGGGCGCAATAGGGAATGCGATCACCGTCCCGATGTTTGGCGCGCTATCTGATAAATGGGGACGCCGCCCGGTTTACATCACCGGCGCAGTGTTGGCGATCATCTGGTCGTTCGTGTTCTTCTTGCTCCTGGACAGCACGCAGCCGGTGCTGATTGTGCTGGCGGTGATAGGTGGTCTGCTGATCCATGCGATCATGTATGGCCCACAGGCCGCGTTCGTCACTGAGCAGTTTCCCAGCCACGTTCGCTATGCCGGGTCATCACTGGCCTACACGCTGGCAGGTATTGTTGGCGGCGGATTTGCGCCGTTGATCATCACCACGCTCTATAAAGAAATGGGCAGTACGCTGTGGGTGTCGCTGTACGTTACGCTGGCGCTGCTGATTACGCTGTTTGCCTTGTGGAAGGCAAAAGAGACGGCGCATAAGCCGTTGTAATTTAAACAATCGCGCCGTTACCGCGGCGCGATACATCTGGCATTAAAATTCTGCCGATTTTGCTCTTATAGGCCTTTTGAAACAGAATCGAAAAAATGTGATGTTATTTTTAAAGCTTGATAGAATATGAAGTTATATCCGAAAGGTAATCGCAAAACGGAGAGGGCTAAATGAGTAATAACAGAAATGAGCAGGCCACCTATGCAAAGCCATCTCGTGCGGACATTACCCGCTCTGTCGCAACGTCAACGGCGGTGGAAACAGGGCAGCCATCAGCTAAAATTGAAGCCTCACTTGAAGCCGCTCGAAAGAAATTCGCACATCTTCGCCTGGCTTAGTGGCTTCTCAATGCCTCCCATACCCAATGCTGCATTGGCTCGTAATTCAGTGACATACCTGAATGTATAGCTGAAATGTATTGGGCTTTATTACATTCCCAGCTTTGATAATTCAAGGTCTTATAACCAGCCTGAACTGCCATCACATCGGCTAAAAGTCGTGATAATCGTCCATTACCTTCTCTAAATGGATGGATCAATATTAGCTCGACATGCGTAATTGCAATTGCTTCGATGAGTTGTTCTTCGCTCATGATTGAGCAAGGCGTGTATTTTGAAAGATACTTCGAATCGAAATCGTTCAGCAGTTTTGGCAATTGAGCGGAAGGCGCAAACATAAAGCCGCCTTTGCTAATGTTTACTGTCCTCTCTTGTCCAGCCCATGCGTAAATGTTGCCTAACCAACGGTGATGCCAGGATTTAATCATCGCCACATCAATGTGTTTCATAGGAAATTGTTCTTCGAAAACTGAGCGATAGAGCTGCTCTAACAAAACCAGCTCGGCACCATCCATTTCTTCAGCATTAGTGATCCCAAGTTTATTTTGAAGAACCTGCTCGCAAGACTCATTCTCATACTTACCCTCACTACTTGAAACGTTGTATCGATTCATGATTTAGCTCGAAATAAGTTAAGGTGTGAGGTAATCATAACCTCCGGGAAATAATGCAACAATAACCTTTAAATCAGCGCATTACTGTTATGGTGTAAGAATGAGCTTTTCTTCAATTTTTGTGATCACTCTTTGAATATTAATGTTTAATTACATATGCATGAATATGCATATCATCGCAGTCAAATTTTGCACACTCACACATATTCCCACCAATCGTTGACCAACCGCAAATTTCTGTCATCTCAATCATTACTCTCAGGCTAACGATCCCACTTTCAGGTTGATTGATGCCATCACCGCTTAAGACCACACTTTCCTGCGTTGACGTAATCAAGCGATTCGCTCATTCAGGAGGTTAGTCATGTCATCAGGACAACAAACGGCGCGGGTGTGGAATACGCGCCGTACCGAGAAACAACGGCGACAGGCGTCGTTGCCGGTGCAGGGCAAAGTATTACCCACCGATCAGATGGTGGAGATGCTGGAAAAGTTAGTCTCGCCGGGCGACCGCGTCGTACTGGAAGGCAATAACCAAAAACAAGCCGATTTCCTCTCGCGTATGCTGGCCGAGGTCAATCCGCAAAAAGTGCACCACCTTCATATGATCATGCCGAGCGTGGGCCGCAGTGAACACCTCGACATCTTCGAAAAAGGCATCGCCCGTAAGCTCGATTTCTCCTTCTCCGGCACGCAAAGTCTGCGCATTTCGCAGCTGCTGGAAGATGCTCAGCTGGAAATCGGTGCGATTCATACCTACATCGAACTCTACTCTCGCCTCTACGTAGACCTCGCACCGAATGTCGCGCTGATCGCCGGATACAAAGCTGACCGTAAAGGCAACCTCTACACCGGGGCGAGCACCGAAGACACGCCAGCGTTGGTCGAAGCCGCAGCCTTCCACGACGGGATTGTGATTGCTCAGGTTAACGAACTGGTGGATGACGAGTGCGATCTGCCGCGCGTGGATATTCCCGGTTCGTGGATCGATTATGTGGTGGTGGCTGACAAACCCTTCTTTATCGAACCGCTGTTTACCCGCGACCCGCGTCTGATCAAACAGGAACACATCCTGATGGCGATGATGGCGATAAAAGGCATCTACGCCGAACATCAGGTGCAATCGCTCAATCACGGCATTGGTTTCAATACCGCCGCCATCGAATTGCTGTTGCCAACCTACGGTGAGCAACTCGGTCTGAAAGGCAAAATCTGTAAACACTGGACGCTGAACCCGCACCCCACCTTAATTCCCGCCATCGAAAGCGGCTGGGTCGAGAGTGTGCACTGCTTCGGTGGTGAGCTGGGGATGGAAGAGTACATCCGCGCGCGCCCGGATATCTTTTTCACCGGGGCCGATGGTTCGATGCGCTCTAACCGCGCCATGTGCCAGCTGGCAGGTCAGTATGCCGTCGATATGTTTATCGGCTCAACGCTGCAAATCGATGGCCTGGCAAATTCCTCAACGGTTACGCGCGGTCGCCTTTCTGGCTTCGGTGGTGCGCCAAATATGGGCCACGATCCGCACGGTCGTCGCCATGCAACTGCCGCCTGGCTGGCAATGAAAAATGGCGAAGATGCCATGGAACGCGGCCGCAAGCTGGTGGTGCAGATGGTGGAAACCTTCCAGGCCGGCGTGAAGCCGACTTTCGTAGAGAAACTCGATGCCATTGAAGTGGCGAAAAACGCCGGGATGCCGCTGGCACCCGTGATGATCTACGGCGATGACGTGACGCACGTATTGACGGAAGAGGGCATTGCCTATCTCTATCGCGCGCAGGATCTCGAAGAGCGTCGGGCGATGGTGGCGGCGGTGGCCGGAATTACCGATATCGGTCTGGGGGTCGATGCCAAACGCGTCGCTGAACTGCGTCGCAGCGGCAAAGTGGTGTTCCCGGAAGATCTCGGCATTCGCCGATCTGATGCCACGCGTTCGCTGCTGGCGGCCGGTAGCGTGGCCGACCTGGTCGAATGGTCTGATGGCCTTTACAACCCACCGGCAAAATTCCGGAGCTGGTAATGAAACGACTTGCGCCGCAATCGGTTGAAAGCCACCTGCATCAACTGGCACAGCACGCCACCGATTGCCTGATCGAAGAAGTGAACCTGACGCCCAAGCCGGGGCTGGTGGATCGTCGCGGCAGCGGTGCACATCAGGATCTCTCGCTGGCGCTGATGGAGCGTTCTGCCCGCAGCCTGACCCCGACCTTTTATGCGCTGGCGCAACAGTGCTGGCAGCGTCCAGCGGATATCGCACTGCGCGAAACCGTTGGCCGTCTGGGCCGCGAAGGGGAACGCCAGATGATGACCGCCACCCACGGGGTGAATACCCATCGTGGCGCCATCTGGGCATTGGGTTTGCTGGTCAGCGCGGCGGCGATGCGCGGCGGTGAGGCAAGCAGCGATCAACTCTGCACTCGTGCCGCTGAACTGGCTTGTTTACCGGATCGCCACGCACCCAAAACCTTCAGTAAAGGGTTACGTGCCGTGCATCGCTTTCAGGTGCCGGGCGCACGTGAAGAAGCGCAACAGGGCTTTCCGCATATCACGCAGCTGGCATTGCCGCAGTTATGGCGCAGCCGTGAATCTGGAGCCAACGAAACCGAGGCGCGGCTTGATGCGCTGATGGCGATTCTGACCTCGCTCAGTGACACCTGCGTGCTCAACCGCTCAGGCATGAACGGTTTGCTGACCTTACAACGTGGTGCGCACGCGGTGTTACAGGCGGGTGGCACTGCGCACATAGCGGGTCGTCAGGCTTTACAACAACTGGATAGCGCGATGCTGGCGCTGAATGCGTCTCCCGGCGGCGCGGCTGATTTACTTGCCGCCACGCTGTTTATCGATCGCGTCAGCATCGCCACTCATTGATTAAGAGGTTGCTATGGAAAAGATAACGTTGTCTTACCCGGCACGTCGCACGCTTAGCGGAAATGCACTGGCGGGCGTAGTGGGATCGGGTGATATGGAAGTGCTGTACCGCGCGGATAACAGCGCTTTGCTCAGCGTGGCGATCACCACCTCGGTGGATAACAGCAAAGCGCGTTGGGACGCGTTGTTCAGCCGCCTGGCGGAACTGACTGAGCTACCGGCGGGCCAACTGGTGATCCACGATTTTGGTGCCACGCCGGGCGTTGCGCGTATTCGTATCGAACAGGTGTTTGAGGAAGTGAACCATGCGTGATGACAGCAGCTTTATCGAATTACGCGCCCGTCAGCGTGCGCTGGCATTGCTGGACAGCGGCAGTGCGCGCGAACTGCTCGATCCGTTCGAAGGTGTGATGTCTCCCTGGTTGGAGAAACAGGGCATTGTGCCGCAGGCCGATGACGGCATGGTGGTGATGAAAGGCACGCTTAACGGCAATCCCACCGTGGTAATTGCCATTGAAGGCACCTTCCAGGGCGGCAGCATGGGGGAAGTCTCCGGCGCAAAAATGGCCGGTGCGCTGGAGTTGGCGGCTGAAGACAATCGCAACGGCATTCCAACCCAGGCCATATTGTGTCTGGAAACCGGCGGTGTGCGCTTGCAGGAAGCCAATTTGGGGCTGGCGGCGATTGCCGATATCCACGCCGCGATTGTCGATCTGCGTCAGTACACGCCGGTGATCGGCATTGTTGCCGGAACCGTCGGCTGCTTCGGCGGGATGTCGATCGCCGCCGCGCTGTGCAGTCACTTGATTGTGACGCGTGAAGCACGTCTGGGACTCAATGGCCCGCAGGTGATTGAGCAGGAAGCGGGCATTGATGAGTATGACTCGCGCGATCGTCCGTTTATCTGGAGCATGACTGGTGGCGAGATTCGCTATCAAAGCGGGCTGGTCGATGCGCTGGTGTCAGACGGTGTCCAGGCGGTGAAAACGGCAGTGGATGCAGCGTTGGCGCAAGGGGTTCCGGCACAGCATCGCAGCGAAAACTATGCATTTTATCTTGAGCGTTTAAGCCATTTCGATACCGCTCAACAGGCCAGCACAGCCACCATTCATCAGGTCTTTACCCCGGAGGTGAAATCATGAGCGCACAAAACAGTCGGGGTGAGCTGTGGCTCAGCCAGTTAACCGGCGGCGCTGCCCGCCACACTGGGCTTTGCCCGTCCGTGCAGGTCGCGGATGCCGAACTTAATGGCGAAACCGCTCGTTTCATTGCTGTCGTTCCGGATGCGCACAATCGCTATCCACGCGCTGCGCAAGGCGAAGTCGGTTTGCTGGAAGGCTGGACGCTGGCAAAAGTGGTGCAAGAGACCATTGCGGAAGACGCCGCAAACGCAGTGAAGCGACCCATCATTGCGGTGATTGATGTGCCAAGTCAGGCTTATGGCCGCCGTGAAGAGGGCTTTGGTATTCATCAGGCCCTGGCGGGCGCTGCGGGTGCTTATGCACAAGCGCGTCTGGCCGGGCATCCAGTGATTGGGCTGATCGTGGGTAAGGCAATGTCCGGCGCGTTTCTGGCGCACGGTTATCAGGCCAATCGACTGATCGCGTTTAACGACCCGGCCGTGCAGGTGCACGCCATGGGCAAAGACTCGGCGGCGCGTATCACCCTGCGCACCGTGGAAGCGCTGGAGAAACTTGCTGCCAGCGTACCGCCGATGGCCTATGACATCGGTAATTACGCCACGCTCGGCCTGTTGTCTTCTCTGCTGGACATCACCCATCCGGATGCGCCGACGGCCGAAGAGGTCACGCGCGTTAGAGCCACACTGGCGGAAGCGATTGACGATACGCGCCGTGTGCCGGGTCGAGGTTCGCGCCTGGCGGCACCGAATCGTCAAAGCTCGGCACTGGTGCGCGAACGTCTGCGCGCCAGTTGGTAATACCCTAATAATAAAAAGCATTAAATCAACCTGCCGGCTGTCAGTATGCCGGACGCACGCGGCGTCCGGCCTCTGCGGCAACTGATAAATTTAACACCATCGCGTCAGTACTCACTCTTTTAATAACAAACAGGTGATTTATGACTTACGTGATTCTGCATGCTCTGGCTCCGATCTTCATTATCATGTTGCTCGGATTCTGGGCCGGCAAAGCCAAAATGGTTGATAACAAGAACGTCTCTTTACTGAATATTTTTGTGATGGATTTTGCGCTGCCCGCCGCGTTGTTCAGCGCCACGGTGCAAACGCCGTGGAGCGGGATCGTAGCGCAGATGCCGCTGATTGTGGTGCTGACGTTAGCGATGTGGATCGCCTATGCGGTGCTCTATTTTGTTGCCACGAAGATTTTCAAGAAATCGCCACAGGATGCGGCGGTGCTGACGCTGACCGTGGCGCTGCCTAACTATGCGGCGCTGGGTTTACCGATTCTCGGCAGCGTAGTGGGCGAGGGCTCAGCAACCTCACTGTCCGTTGCGGTTTCTATTGCCTGCGGGTCGGTACTGATGACACCGTTCTGCCTGCTGATTCTGGAGCGTGAAAAAGCGCGCACCGCCGGGGAAACACAGCGTTCAACGCTGGCGATGCTGCCGGTGTTGATGTGGCGTTCGGTGAAAAAACCGATTGTACTGGGACCGCTATTGGGCGTGGTGCTGTCAGCCATTGGCATCAAAATGCCGGATTTGGTGCTGGCCGCGATCAAACCGCTCGGTCTGGCTGCCACCGCCGCCGCACTGTTCCTGACCGGGGTGATCCTCTCGGCACGTCAGCTGAAAATCAACAGCATGGTGATCAGCTCGACAGTGACCAAACTGCTGATCCAACCGTTACTGGCGTGGGGCATTGTGATGTTGTTTGGTTTGCACGGCACCGTCGCGATCACCGCGATTCTGATGATTGCGCTGTCAGCCGGTTTCTTTGGTGTGGTATTTGGTAATCGCTTTGGTGTGCAGTCACCGGATGCCGAAGCGGTACTGTTGCTGAGTTCGCTGCTGTCGATTGTGTCACTGCCGCTGTTTATTAGCCTAACTTCAGGAATGTAATCATGAATATCCGCCCACACGATCTGCTCTTGCTGCACGCTGATACCACGCTGCTCCACATTAAGGAAAGCTGGGTGGCGCAACAGTGGAACGCTCAGCAGCCGGTCGTGGTGCGGCGTGATGTGATGCGGCAGGATCGCATTCCGATTGGCGTGCGTGGCAGTGCACGCCATCAACGGGCGGCGGGATGGGTGCGGGAGCAGGATGTGCTGCGGATTGATACACCGGAGGGGCTACTGGCGCATGCAAGCGATTCTGTGTTTCGCGCATTACCCACGGTTGAGGCATTGATTCAACTTCATCAGCAGCGCTGGTCATGGTCGTGGGGCGTGACCGGCAGCACGGGATTTGCCTTAGCGACCGGATTGCCGGTGCTGCATGCCTCGAGCGATCTCGACCTGTTAATTCGCGCACCGCAGCCGTTGCAGGCGGAGGAGGTGACGGCCTGGCAGCAACAAGTGTCACGTTTGCCCTGTCGGGCTGATACCCAGGTGGAAACGCCGGTGGGTGCCTTCGCGCTTAATGAGTGGCTGCGCGAGGGGCGCGTATTGCTGAAAACCGCACGCGGTCCACGCCTGACAACGCTTCCCTGGACGGAGGACATAAAATGAAAACGCTGTTCACTTTTCCGGGGCAGGGCACGCAACGGCCTGGCATGCTGCAGTCGCTGGCGCGCGATGAGACCTGGCAAGTGGCGCATGAGGTGCTGGGGGAGGAGTTGATGCAACTCGATTCCCCCGTCGCACTGCAACATACGCGCGCGGTACAACTGGCGCTGCTGATTGCGGGCGTGTCGGCGGCACGCCAGCTGATATCCCGCGGATTACGGCCCGATATGGTGTGTGGCCTGTCGATTGGTGCGTATCCTGCGGCGGTGATCGCAGGGGTTATAGATTTTGCCGATGCTCTGCACCTTGTGGCGCTGCGCGGTGAACTCATGGAGCAGGCGTATCCGCAGGGCTATGGTTTGACGGCTATCAGTGGGATGACGCTGGCGCAAGTTGAAGCGCTGGTAGATGGACAAAACAGTTTCATTGCCAACATTAATGCCGAAACACAGATTGTGATTGCGGGAAGCGATAGTGCCATGGCCGCAGTGGCGCAGCGGGCGCTGGCGCAAGGGGCACAGCGAGCGCAGCGGCTGGCGATCAGCGTGCCTTCACATTGCGCGCTAC
>NZ_CAJCKS010000155.1:0-11259 GCF_903970985.1 Pantoea sp. ME81
AAACCGGCCCCAGCCTGCTCATTAACTTGGGTGCGTGCTGCAGAAGGGCGTTACACCTTCATCCAGCGACGTTCGACGGCGGATACTGCTACCGCTTCTAATACCTTCTGCACCTGCAAGCCTTCGGCAAAATCTGGCCACATACGATCGCCGGCTGCGATACCGTTGATCAAGTCACGGATCTCAACGGTTTTCTGATCGTTAAAACCAATACCGTGACCCGCTGATACGCAGAAGTTGGCGTAATCCGGATGGGCCGGGCCAGTCAGAATGGTTTTGAAGCCCTGACGTCCAGCAGGTTCATCATGGATATACAGCTCCAGCTCGGCCATGCGCTCCTGGGTGTAGCGTAGCGTGCCTTTGGTGCCGGTGACCACGTAGGTGAGGCCCATTTTGCTGCCACAGGCGATGCGTGAAGTCTCGAACACACCGTGTGCACCGTTTTTAAAGCGCAGTAACGCGCTGGCCTGATCTTCGTTCTCTACCGGCAGCAGACGTGAAGGGTCTTTCGGATCGGGACGCTGTTTAATCACCGTCATCATATCGCCGCTGACTTCTTCGATGTCGCCCACCAGATAGTGCGCCATGTTAACGATATGCGCCGCCAAATCGCCCAGCGCACCTAAACCGGCCAGCGCTTTCTGACAGTGCCAGTCGAGCGGGGTTTCCGGACGTGCCAGATAATCTTCGTTGTGGGTGCCGTAAAAATGAATCACTTCACCAATTTCACCACGCGCAATGATTTCACGCGCCAGTTGGCTGGTCGGGTTTTTCATGTAGTTGAAGCCCACCAGCGTTTTGACGCCTGCCTGCTGCGCGGCCTGCACCATCTCTTCTGCATCGGCCACAGACAACGAAAGCGGCTTCTCGGAATAAACGTGTTTGCCGTTGCGGATCGCTTCCAGGGCCATCTCTTTGTGCAGGAAGTTCGGGGCGCAGATGTCGACCACATCAATATTGGGATCGCGCACCAGCTCGTGCCAGTCGCCGGTTGATCGGGCAAAGCCAAAGGTTGCCGCCTGTTTCGCGGCCAGTTCAGGATTCACCTCTGCCAGCATTTCACGCACGATTTCGCCTTTCAGCGCAAAAACAGTGGGAGCCTGCGCGTAAGCAATGGCGTGACAACGACCAATGTAACCACTACCGATCATTCCGATTCTGACTTTGTTCATGCTGCACCTGGAGTTGTGGGTGGGAATTGATCTGGAATATATGTTTCGCTTTTGGCCGCCACAACGGTGAAATGAAATATCTGTGATCATACATGCGAGGTATCTGACAAAATCGACAAATCAGAATGTAATTTTGCATAACATAAGTGACTTGCATCACAAATCATCCTGTTATGGAGGGTGATTCAGCGCGCTAAGGCGGAGAAAATCGTAAAATTGACGCTTTATTCAGCAGTCAGTAAAAAATGTAGAAAAGGCCTTTGACAACCCAGAGCCTGCTCGTTACTATGCGCCCCGTTCCAAACGATTCCTCTGTAGTTCAGTCGGTAGAACGGCGGACTGTTAATCCGTATGTCACTGGTTCGAGTCCAGTCAGAGGAGCCAAATTCTTGAAAAGAGCAGCCTATCAGGCTGCTTTTTTTATGCCTGCAATTTGGGAGGCGATGAATGGAATAGTTGGGCGATGTCCTAGCTAAAGTCATTGTCGGCTCAATCTGAAAATCTCAGCCAAACCTGCACATCTCATCACAGCCTGAACATCTCAAACCCAATTCAACACCCCAACATAGCTTGAAGACCTCATATCACTCTGAACATCGCAACCCACTCAACACCTCAACCCTGTTTGAATATCTTCGGCCTGCCTGGGAATCTCAACCCAAACTGAAAATCCCACATCTCAAATCTCTGCATATTTCAGCCCCACTCCAACTCCACTGCCCCATCTCCCAAACTGCCACAGTTCTTCGCTCCCTCTTCCTGCACTCTGTGACTCTCTTCACAACTCTTTAACGCCGACTTGTATGGTAGTATTGGCAAGCGTATTTTTCATTCATTGCATTCCCGTTGCTGCCAAATCCACCAATTAAGTGTGTATCTGGCAAGGAGTAGATGATGAAAAGTGTCGTAATTGAACAACCGGGTGAATTGGTAGTGGCAGAACGCGCATTGCCTGAACCAGCCGCAGGCGAAGTGCGCGTCAAAGTGCAGTTTGCCAGTATCTGCGGTTCAGATGTGCACATCTGGCACGGCCACAACCCATTCGCCAAATACCCGCGCGTGATTGGCCACGAATTCTTTGGCTTGATCGATGCGGTGGGTGAAGGCGTGGATGCCGCGCGTATCGGCGAGCGTGTGGCGGTGGATCCGGTCGTCAGCTGCGGACACTGCTACCCCTGCTCCATCGGTCGCCCAAACGTCTGTAAAGAACTGCAGGTAATCGGTGTTCACCATGACGGTGGTTTCAGCGAATTTGCGGTGGCACCGGCGAAAAACGCTTTTACTCTGCCCGCTTCTATTCCGGACAAACTCGCTAGCCTGGTGGAACCGTTCACCATCGCGGCGAACATCACCGCCTTCCTCAAACCGCAGGCTAATGACGTGGCGCTGATTTACGGCGCAGGCCCAATGGGCTTAACCGCCATTCAGGTGCTGAAAGGCGTCTACGGCGTGGAAAAAGTGCTGGTGGTGGATCGTCTGCCGGAACGTCTGGCGCTGGCGCAGGAAAATGGCGCTGATCAGGTGTTCAACAACAGTGAGATTCCGCTGGCCGCACAGCTGGAAGGCGTGCAGCCAACCTTGATCATCGATGCCGCCTGCCATCCGACCATTCTGGCAGAAGCCGCTGCCCTCGCCTCTCCGGCGGCGCGTATTGGCCTGCTCGGCTTCTCCGGTGAGCCTTGCAGCATCACGCAGCAGGCGTTAACCAGCAAAGAGTTATCACTGTTTACCTCGCGCCTGAACAGCAATCGCTTCCCGCAGGTGATTGAGTGGATGGAGAAAGGTCAGATTCAGCCAGAGAAATTAGTCACCCACTATTTCCCGCTGGCCGAGATTGAAAAAGCGATGACGCTGTTCGAAAAAGATCCGCGCACCTGCTGCAAAGTGATTCTGCACATGGGTTAAGTTAATCTTCACACCAGGTGTCCTTAATCCGGTGCGTACCCGCCGGCCAATATAATAATCCTCTCAATGCTTCAGGCTGTATCAAAGCGGCAAGTGATTCAATCCCCGAAGGGGATGAGATTAAACAGGCCACACAGAAACAGATTGAAGCATGATGGGGAAACGGAGTTTCTATGTTAAAGAATCTACGCTGGACCCTCGTACTGCTGTTGTTCCTGGTTTATATGATCAACTACCTCGATCGTATTGCCCTTTCTCTGACTGTACCACTGGTAGAAAAAGACCTGATGATCAACGCCGAACAGTTCGGCATGATTTTCGGTAGCTTCTTCTTTGGCTACGCGCTGTTTAACTTTATCGGTGGCCTGGCGACCGATAAATTCGGCCCGACTATCGTGCTCGGCACCGCCGTCGGTATGTGGTCGCTGTTCTGCGGCATGACCGCACTGGCGACCGGCTTCTGGTCCATGATGATTCTGCGCGTGCTGTTTGGCATGGCGGAAGGCCCAATCTGCGCCTCGGCAAACAAGGCCATCAACGGCTGGTTCCCGAAAAAACAAGCCGCTACCGCAATGGGCTTGCTGAGTGCGGGTTCGCCGCTGGGTGGGGCCGTCGCTGGTCCGATTGTGGGCTATCTGGCGTTATCATTTGGCTGGCGTCCGGCGTTCGTGGTGATCTGCGTGATTGGCCTGGTGTGGATGGGTCTGTGGTTCTTCTTCGCTGCTGATAACCCGGCACGCAGCAAAAAAGTCTCTGCAGAAGAGCGCGCGCTGGTCGAGAAACTGAAAGCGGAAGAACCGGCTGATGTCATCGATTCATCAGGCAAAGCGCACGGCATGGGTTACTACCTGCGTCAGCCGATTATTCTGGTCACCGCTTTTGCCTTCTTCTGCTACAACTATATTCTGTTCTTCTTCCTGAGCTGGTTCCCGGCTTATCTGGTGCAGGCGCACGGCCTGGATATTAAATCCATGAGTATCACCACCATGATCCCGTGGATTGTCGGCTTCGTCGGCCTCGCATTGGGCGGCTGGATTTCGGATAAGATTTTCAACATCACCGGCAAGCTGCTGCTGTCGCGCAAAATTGTTCTGGTGGTCTCGCTGCTGGCTGCCGCCATCTGTGTAGCACTGGCGGGAACGATTAAAGAGGTGAATTCGGCGGTGATCATGATGTCGATCTCCATCTTCTTCCTCTACATCACCGGTGCGATTTACTGGGCGATTATTCAGGATGTGGTGCACAAAAGCCGTGTCGGCAGCATCAGTGGCTTTATCCATCTGATTGGTAGCCTGTCCGGGATTGTTGGGCCGATTGTCACGGGCTATATCGTGCAGCACACCGGTAAATTCGACAGCGCCTTTATTCTGGCGGGCTGTGTCTCCGGGATTGGTGCGATGCTGGTGCTGTTTGTGATTCGCAGCCCAAAGACCGTAGATAAACCGGTGTCCGCATAACAGATTGACCATAATGGGGCGCTCTGCGCCCCGTTTGCTAAAAGGAAAACGCATGTTAGAGCTTGATCGCCTCCCCGCCGACGTCCAACGTCCCGCTTATGACCGCAGCCAGTTAAAAACCCGCATGGTGCACATCGGCTTTGGTGCTTTTCACCGTGCCCATCAGGCGCTCGCGACCGATAAACTGGCAACGGAAGGTAGCGACTGGGGCTACTGCGAAGTGAACCTCAACAGTGGCGCACTGATTCAGGCGCTGCGTCAGCAAGACCTGCTTTATACCCTCACCGAGATGGCCGATAGCAGCCTGCACACCCGCGTGATTGGCGTGGTGACGCAAGCGCTGCATGGCAAAGGCGACGGCATTGATGCGGTAATTGAGGCGATGAGCCAGCCGGATGTGGCGATTGTCTCGATGACGGTGACCGAGAAAGGCTATTGCTACATGCCTTCCAGCGGCAAGCTCAATCCGGATCATCCTGATATCGTGCATGACCTGGAAAACCCCACGCAGCCGCGTTCGCTGCCGGGCCTGATTCTGGCGGCGATTATGCGTCGTCGCGAGCGGGGATTAACGCCATTCAGCGTGATGTCCTGCGACAACATGCCAGAGAACGGCCACGTCACGCGCAACGTCGTCACCCAGCTGGCAGAACGCCATAGCCACGAACTGGCAGATTACATTCAAACGCACATCACCTTCCCCTCCACCATGGTGGATCGCATCGTTCCCGCCATGACCGATGCGGCATTTGATGCCCTGGAAGCGCGCTTAGGCAGCAGCGATCCGGTGGCGGTAGAAGCAGAACCATTCTTCCAATGGGTCATCGAAGATAACTTTGTTAACGGTCGCCCGGCATGGGAAAACGCCGGTGCTGAGCTGGTTAGTGATGTATTGCCGTTTGAAGAGATGAAGTTGCGCATGCTGAACGGCAGCCACTCTTTCCTCGCCTATCTCGGCTTCCTCGCCGGATACGAACACATCAGCGATTGCATGGCTGATAACCACTTCCGCACGGCGGCACGCGCGCTGATGTTACAGGATCAGGCCCCGACGCTGCGTACTCAGGGCGTGGATCTCACCGCCTATGCCGACTCGCTGATCGCTCGCTACGAAAACCGCGCCATCAAGCATCGCACTTATCAAATTGCCACCGATGGTACCCAGAAGCTGCCGCAGCGTTTGCTGGACAGCGTGCGCTGGCATCTGCGTAACGGCACCTCGTGTGACTATCTGCTGCTGGGTGTGGCGGGCTGGATGCGTTACGTGAGCGGTGTCGATGAGCAAGGTCAGGCGATTGAGATTCGCGACCCAATGAAAGAACAATTGGCGAGTATCGTTGCGCACAGCGATGAGGGTGCACAGCGTGTCGAAGCCTTACTGCGGATACAAGCGGTATTTGGCGATGATTTACGTTATCAGACCGCCTTTGTCTCGCGCGTCACCGAGCTGTATAACCAGCTTAATACCCAAGGTGCACGCGCTACGGTACAAGCCCTTGTGACACAGGCATAAGTGCCTTCACAAATGTGTAGCGCAGATGCAGCGTGCTGATTAGACTGAACCTTTCTCATCGGGCTGGCATAGGCCAGCCGTAATACGGATATTGCTGCATGTCGATTGCCTATACCATTACCACCAGCGAACCCGTAAATCAGCAGATCTATCGTTATCTGCGCAAAGATATCGTGACCTGCGCCATTCATCCCGGCTCGTTGCTGTCGGAAAAAGAAGTGTCCGCGCGCTTTAATGTGTCGCGCCAGCCAGTCCGCGAAGCCTTTATCAAACTGGCGGAAGCGGGCCTGGTGCAGGTGCTGCCGCAGCGCGGCACTTTCGTGCGTAAAATTTCCGCCCAGCGTGTGGCCGACGGCCGTTTTATCCGTGAAGCGGTGGAGATTGCCGTGGTGCGACGTGCTGCTCAGGAGATCACTCCCGAAGGCTTGATGGCGCTGGAGCACAATCTTCAGTTGCAGCGTCTGGCGGCAGAACGTCACGACAGCCAGGCATTCTTAGCGCTGGACGATGAGTTTCACCGCCTGATTGCCGAAGGGATTAACTGCCTGCTGGCATGGGAAACGGTGGAGAACATCAAAGCCACCATGGACCGCGTGCGCTTCCTGACCCTGAGTGAAGTGTCACCGCCGGAAAGCCTGATTCAGCAGCATGAAAACATCTACCAGGCGTTAAAAGCGCAAGATGTTGAAGCGGCAGAAGCGGCGATGCGACGTCATCTGCAGGAGATGATTTTGACCATTACGCCGATTGCTGAGCGTAATAGCGAGTGGTTTGAAGCGCCTTAGATGATTGACACCCAGCGGATTGAACCGTTGGCGGCGCAGGCAGTGCGCGGACGGCCTGCGCACAGGCCCTGGGAGCATACATTTGTATGTGACCAGGGACGCGCACTGCCCGCCCGCGAAATGGCAAGTAAGCCAGGTTTAATCAGGCAATCGTGACATCTTTCGCCAGATAAACATCCTGCACCGCATTAATCAGCTGTACGCCCTCTTTCAGCGACTTCTTAAACGCCTTACGGCCCAGTATCAGCCCCATCCCGCCCGCACGTTTGTTGATCACCGCAGTACGCACCGATTCGGCAATGTCAGTGTCTCCGGCTGATGCGCCACCGGAGTTGATCAATCCCGCACGGCCCATGTAGCAGTTCGCCAGCTGGTAACGCACCAGATCGATCGGGTTCTCCGTGGTCAGCTTGCTGTAGACGCGCTCATCGGTATGGCCGAATTTCACCGCCTTGTAGCCGCCGTTGTTCTCGGCCATTTTCTGCTTGACGATATCTGCGCCAATGGTCGCCGCCAGATGGTTGGCCTGGCCGGTCAAATCGGCGCTGGCATGGTAATCCACGCCGTCTTTCTTGAAGCCATCATTGCGCAGATAGGCCCACAGCACGGTCACCATTCCCAGTTCATGCGCACGCTCGAAAGCAGCCGAGATCTCTTCAATCTGACGACGTGACTGCTCAGAACCAAAATAGATGGTCGCGCCCACCGCAATCGCCCCCAGGTTGAATGCCTGCTCGACGCTGGCATACAGCGTTTGATCGTACTGGGTGGGATAGCTCAGGGTTTCGTTGTGGTTGAGTTTGACCATAAACGGAATGCGATGCGCATAGCGGCGAGAGACTGAGGCCAGCACACCATAGGTAGAGGCGACACAGTTACAGCCGGCTTCAATCGCCAGCTCAACAATGTTCTTCGGATCGAAGTAAGCCGGGTTGGCGGCAAAAGAGGCACCCGCTGAGTGCTCAACGCCCTGATCGACCGGCAGAATCGACAGATAGCCGGTGCCCGCCAGGCGACCAGTGTTATACAGGGTTTGCATATTGCGTAATACGGCAGGAGAACGATTGTTGTCGATCATCACACGATCGACGAAATCCGCGCCCGGTAAATAAAGGCTGTCCGCTGGAATGGTCATGCAGCGATGTTGAAGAAGTGAATCCGCTTCTTTGCCCAATAACTGTACGATGTCCGTCATGTTGGCTCCTGAAATAAATGGCTGGAATGGAACCGGCAATGGCCGATTCGCCCCCAACAGCCTGGACCGAAAAGCGCCAGGCTGGCAAATTGCTGACTCCATTTTTCAGACGGATACGCAGTAAAAAAATTCTGCCACCTTGCGATGGGCGGCCTTCAGATTGAATCCTGCAACGTAGAGGCACGCCTTAATCGCCGTTCTGCTGCCCTACCACCACTGATGGAAATGGTGCACCGGACCAATGCCCTTGCCGACTTCCAGCGAGTCGGCGTGCAGCAAGGCCTGCTGCAACCAGGCTTTGGCTTCGCTCACCGTGTCCGCCCAGTTATCATGACGTGGCCGCAGCGCCGCTAAAGCCGCGGACAGCGAACAACCGGTGCCGTGGGTATGGCGCGTATTGACGCGCGGTGCGGTAAAACGCTGACGGCCCGCGCGCGTGATTAGCCAGTCCGGGCTCTCAGCATCGCTAAGATGACCGCCCTTCATCAATACCGCTTCACAACCGAGATCCAGTAGCGCATCGCCCTGCATCAGCATGGTTTTCTCATCCTGCGCCATGTCACGCCCCAATAGCGCAGCCGCTTCCGGCAAATTGGGGGTGATCAACGACACTTGCGGCAACAGCAGTTCACGCACGCTGGCCACTGCATCGGGCGACAGCAGCGGATCGCCACTCTTGGCAATCATCACCGTATCCAGCACCACAAACGGCAGGCTGGCGCGTTTCAGCCGCTCGGCCACCACTTCAACAATCGCGGTTTCCGACAGCATGCCGATTTTGGCGGCATCGATACGCACATCGTCCAGCACCGAATCCAGTTGCGCGCCAACGAAATCGGGTTCAATACGATACACCGACTGCACGCCGCAGGTGTTCTGCGCCACCAGCGCGGTAATCACACTGGTGCCATACGCACCCAGCGCGGAGAAGGCTTTGAGATCGGCCTGAATGCCCGCGCCGCCGCTCGGGTCAGTGCCTGCAATGGTTAACGCGTTGATGCGTTTCATACGGCAACCTCCAGCGTCCAGAGGTTATCGAGGAAAGCCGCGACAAAGCTGCCTGGCCCCTGAACAGCACGCGCCGCCTGCTCACCCGCCAGCGACATCACGCGACATGCCGCCGCCACATGCTGCAAGCGGTCGCCCGGTAAGCTGCTGAAGGCCGCGACCACGGCGGAAAGCGCGCAGCCGGTGCCGACCACGCGCGTCATCAGCGGGCTGCCGCCTGGAATGGCCAGCGTGCGTTTGCCATCAGTGACGTAGTCGACTTCGCCGGTGACCGCCACCAGCGTGTGGTAATCCTGTGCCAACTGTTGCGCCGCGCTGAGTGCGGCATCGGCCTGATGCACGCTGTCCACGCCGCGCCCGCCCGCAGCCTGGTTAGCCAGCGCGAGGATTTCCGAGGCGTTCCCACGAATCGCGGCGGGATGCAGGCTCAGCAGCTGCTGGCAGAATTCGGTACGGAATGAGAGTGCGCCAACGGCGACGGGATCGAGCGTCCAGGGCGTACCGACTTTAGAGGCGGACTGCACCGCCGCCAGCATCGCATCGCGACGGTCGCGGGTTAAGGTGCCGACGTTGATCAGCAGCGCATCGGCAAAACTCACGAACTGCGCGGCTTCCTTGGCATCGATCACCATCGCGGGAGAGGCTTGCAAAGCCAGCAGCACATTGGCGGTAAAGGTTTGCACCACGTCATTGGTCATGCAGTGCACCAGCGGTGCCTGCTGACGCAGCAGCTGCAGAGATTGCGCGAATTGCGCGGGGGTAAGAAGGTCAGGCTGTGTCATAAAACTCCCAACCGGCGATCAAGAAGGCGAATGCGGTCAGGCATCTGACTTCCCTACGCTGGCATTATCCAGATCAGATAGAATTTTGATTAATCTCTAATAACAGCTAATAACACCAAATAACAGCTGAAGCCTTGCTGCTAAAGGATTTCGTCATATATGGTGTCACACCAAGTAACACCTAATAACACCCAGTAAACAGCCGTTGTGTTGGCAAATTGTTTGGGTGTAACAACAAAAACCCAACAGGCGATTATCCAACATGAGCAAAACTTCCCAACTTAAGCCGCTGCCATTCACCATTATTGACGGCGATCAGCGCCTTAAAAAATTCATTGAGCATTGTCGCGCCCGCTTTGTTGACGGAGAGACTACCAGCACTGGCAAGCCGTTGGCAAAGTTAACGATGCAGATCTCTAACGGGGATCTGACTGGCCTTGTTATTGAAGTGCGCCTGAAACGCATGGAAGGCAACACAGCAATTGTTGCGGCATCATGGCGCTATAACTTTGATCGCACGTCAACCTTTGTTCTTGGGCATTACATCGGCGCGGAACCAATGAGCCTGGCAGAAGCGCGCACAGCCCACCAGCAAGCCTATGATATACGCCGTAATGGTGGCGTGCTGAAACGCGAGACAGCAGCTAGCCGTAAACGCGCAGAGCAGGAAGCCAGCAAAGCAGCAGAGGAAGCCCCAACGCTTAACCGACTGTGGGCAGTACGGCAGGCAACTTTTGAAGACCGCGCACCGAAACTATTCCCCGGCTATCTGTCAGTATGGCGTAAGTGGATTGCCACCAGCGAACTCGCTAGCACTCCGCTGGTGGAGGTAACTTATAAACGTCTCTTCGACCACCTGATCAGTATGAGAGAGGCCGGAGCAGGCCCGGAACCGCGCCGCCGCGCAATATTCCTCCTGAATGGCTTGTGTGACTACGCAATGAAAACCGTTGACGGTTGGAGCCTGCCAAAGCTTTTAAATGGCGCGGACGTTGATGTGTTCGGTAAAGGCGAACTGAACAAAAAGCGTCAGCGCTACCTTCGCATTGAAGAAATGCGCGCACTCTGGCACCTGACCGAAACCGGAGGAACCGCGCACCAGGCGATCCGGTTTATCCTTGCCACGGGGGTGCGTAAAGCTGAAGCCTGCAACGCCAAATGGGATGAAATAGACACAGAGCGAGGTTTATGGATTGTGCCAGCGGGCCGCATGAAAATGGCTAAAACTCACACAGTGAAACTGAACAGCGTGGCGCTGGATGTATTGGCGCAACAGCGTGAAGCAGTTGGTGATAAGGGATGGCTGTTTCCATCGCCGTCACTAGCCCCACACCGCCGATTTGAGCCTATCGCGGGTAAATCTCTCAATAATGCGCAGGACACGCTTAATCGTCAGATGGGCGACATGGGGGATAAATGGACTATTCACGATCTCCGCCGCA
>NZ_CAJCKS010000156.1:0-11231 GCF_903970985.1 Pantoea sp. ME81
GATGCATGCTGAGTGTTGGAGTCCTTGGGCTGAGAGCTCAGACGTATGTTTTGTATCGGCGACAATGAGATTATCCTTGGTACTACTAGCCTTACTTTGGCACACACACACCATTTCGCTACACAAGACACTTAACTCTTTCCCTACACGACGCTATTCAGTTCTCTTCAATGGGCTGCATCAGGCTGCCATTGGCCAGCGCGTCCTCCAGTTTCTCCTGCGGCCAGTCATCGAGCAGGGCGGTGACCACCGGACCCGGCAGCACCGCACCGACGCGCACGCCATACTGCGCCACCTGACGACGGGTTGAATGTACAAAGGCCTGCACCGCAAATTTCGATGCGGTGTAGATCGGTTCCCAGACCACGGGCACCACGCCCGCAATCGAACTGGTGAAAATGATGTCGCCCGATTTCTGCGCGATCAGATGCGGCAGCACCGAACGCACGCAGCGGAAGGCCGCGCTGGTGTTGAGTTTCAGTACGCGATCCCAGATATCGGGATCGCCTTCCGCCACTGGTCCGCCAATGTAGGCACCGGCGTTGGCGTGGAAAATATCCAGACGGCCCGTGAGCTTGAGAATGTCGTCGAGAATCCCGTCAACTTGTTTGCCGTCCATCAGGTCAATCTGCAATGGCAGTGCCTGAGGGCCTAGTTCCGCCACCAGCTGCTGTAACTTGTCGCCGTCACGATCGATCAGGACGACTTTAGCCCCGGCTTGCAGCAGCACTTTGCTGCATTCCAGACCGATACCGGAGGCAGCGCCAGTAATGGCGGCGACTTTTCCGTTGAGTGGGTTATGCATGGAGAAGAGGTTCGCGTTCATCTTATAATCCTTTATCTATGGCGTTTTAGGTGGTGCTCAATCGATGAAGCACAACTATCACCCCGACTTTTAACCAGCAACAAAAAGCGCAATTATGGGATGGGTTCTGTGACGGGGATCGGTAAAAACAAGAAAACCACCATTTATGACCTCGCGGAACTCACCGGGGTTTCGGCGAGTGCGGTGAGCGCGATTTTGAGTGGTAACTGGAAGAAGCGACGCATCAGCGCCAGCACTGCAGAAAAAGTGAACCGGATTGCTCAAGAGCAGGGCTATGCGCTGAATCGACAGGCCAGCATGCTGCGAACCACGCGCTCGAAAACCATCGGTATGATCGTGCCCAAATACGACAACCGCTATTTTGGCTCAATCGTGGAAAGTTTTGAGCAGATGGCGCGCGATCGCGGCCTGTTCCCGGTCATTACCTGCACGCAGCGCGATCCTGATTTGGAACTCGAAGCGGCGCGCACCATGCTCTCCTGGCAGGTGGATTACATGGTGGTGACCGGAGCCACCGATCCAGATCGTATCACTGCACTTTGTCAGGCCGCGGGCGTTCCCTCGCTGAATCTTGATCTGCCCGGTTCGCTGGCGCCTTCAGTGATTTCGGATAACTTCAATGGCGCATTGAGCCTGACGCGTAGACTGCTGGAGAAGTGCCCGCAGCCGCTGATTTTTATCGGGGGGCGTGCCAGCGATCACAACAGTAAAGAGCGCCTGCGCGGCTTTTTGGCGGCACATCAGGAACGAGGCATTTCTGTGCCGGAGGAAAATCTGCTGCTGTGTGGCTACGAGCCAGAAAAAGCGCAAACGGCGTTGAAAAATCACTTTCAGCAGTATGTAACGGGGCAATTTGGCCTGTTTGTGAATTCGACCATTTCGCTGGAAGGGGTGGTGCAGTTTCTGCGTGCTGAGGATCTGTTATCCGATGATAAACACCCGGCGATTGGCTGTTTCGACTGGGACCCGTTCGTCGCGCTGTTGTGTAAAGACATCAGCATGGTGAAACAGGATGTGGCTGGCATGATGGAAACCGTCTTCTGCCTGATGGAGAGCGGTGAGCAGGACGTGGCGGTGGTGGAAGTGCCGGTGTTGCTGATGCAGTAAAAAGGGCGGCAAATGCCGCCCCATTGATCAACGCATGGTGACAAACTCTTCCGCCGCCGTCGGATGAATCGCCACGGTGTTGTCGAAATCTTTCTTGGTAGCGCCCATCTTCAGTGCCACAGCAAAGCCTTGCAGCATCTCATCCATACCGTTACCGATACCGTGAATGCCGACAATCTTCTCTTCCGGGCCAACACACACCAGCTTCATGCGGCACGGCTGGCGATGCTGGGTGACGGCGGTGTACATCGCGGTGAAGGAAGATTTATACACTTTCACCTGGTCGTCGCCGTACTGCTCGCGCGCCTGCGGTTCGGTCAAACCAACGGTACCAATCGGTGGATGGCTGAATACCACGGTCGGCACATTGCTGTAATCCAGGTGCTCGTCCGGTTTATTGTTAAACAGGCGCTCAGAGAGGCGACGGCCGGCAGCGACGGCGACGGGGGTCAGTTCCACCGCGCCGGTGTTATCGCCCACCGCATAGATGCCTTTCACGTTGGTGTTCTGGAACTTATCAACGTTGATATAGCCTTTCTCGTTCAGCGCCACGCCGGTCACGGACAGGTTGAGATTGTCGGTCGCCGGCTCGCGACCAATCGCCCACACCAGGCAATCGACAGTTTGCTCATGGCCATTTTCCAGCTGCAGCGTCAGGCTGCCGTCGGCGTTCTTGATCACCGCTTTCGGGATCGACTCGGTATGCAGCGTTGGGCCTTCGGCCTGCATCACTTCCACCAGCGTATCGACAATCAGCGGATCGAAACTGCGCAGTGGCGCATGCTTACGCACAAACAGATGGGTTTCGGCGCCCAGTGCGTTGACCACACCGGCCAGTTCCACCGCGATATACCCTGCGCCGACCACCGCGACACGCTTCGGCAGCGCATCCAGCTCAAAGAAACCGTCAGAGTCGATGCCGTATTCCGCGCCAGGCACTTTTGGATGGCTTGGACGACCGCCTGTGGCGATCAGGATGTGATCGGCCGTGATGGTCTCGCCGTTCACTTCCACGGTGTTGGCATCGATAAAGCGGGCGAAGCCCTTGATCACTTCCACGTTGTTTTTACCTAACACGTTGTCGTAAGAGGTATGGATGCGATCGATATAGGCGCTGCGGTTTTTCACCAGCACTGACCAGTCAAAATGATTCACGGTAGTATCGAAACCGTAGTCCGGGCCGTACAGGTGGATAGCTTCGGCAATCTGTGCCGCATGCCACATCACTTTTTTCGGTACGCAGCCGACGTTGACACAGGTGCCGCCCAGCTCTTTGGCTTCAATCAGCGCGCACTTCTGGCCATGCATCGCGGCACGGTTAATTGAGGCGATACCGCCGCTGCCGCCGCCGATGGCGAGGTAGTCAAAATGTCTGGTCATCCGTTGTGTCCATCTGTTGGAAGAAAATTGGCATAGAGTGTAACGCTGCTTGCGCAAGAGGCGCAAAGGTTCAGCCTATGTTTGTGATAGGGTTAAATCCAGGTTCCGCTTACATGGAAGACATTATGCATCTGACTTTTCTCGGCACTGGCGCGGGTGCGCCGAGCCTGCAACGTAACGTCACGGCGATTGCACTGACGCTGTCGAAACGGGGCGACACCTGGCTGTTCGACTGCGGTGAAGCGACGCAGCATCAGTTTATGCGCTCCGCGCTCAAGCCGAGCAAGCTGGAAAAAATCTTTATTACCCACCTGCACGGTGACCACATCTTTGGCTTGCCGGGCTTGCTCACCAGCCGTTCGATGGCCGGGCTGCTGGAGCCGATGACCATTTACGGTCCAAAAGGCATCAAACAGTTTGTCGAGACGGCGCTCAGTCTCAGTGGTTCTTACACCGGCTTCCCGCTGGAGATCGTCGAAATTGAAGCGGGCGAAGTGCTGGATGATGGTGCGTTCCGCGTCATCGCCTATCCGATGAATCATGTGGTGGAGTGCTATGGCTATCGCATTGAACAGCATGATAAACCGGGCTTCCTCGATGCGCCGCGCCTGAAAGCGGAAGGGGTGCCGCGTGGGCCGTGGTATCAGGATTTGAAAGAGGGTAAACGCATCCGGTTGGAGGATGGGCGCGAAATTAACGGCGCAGCGTATCTCGGCCCGGCGACCAGGGGCAAAGTGGTGGCGATATTCGGTGATACCGGCCCGACCGAAGTGGCACTTGAGCTGGCGGCTGATGCGGATGTGATGGTGCATGAAACCACGCTGGAAGCTGCAATGGCCGAAAAAGCCAATGGTCGCGGCCACTCCACTACGATTCAGGCCGCCGAAGTAGCAAAACTGGCAGGCGCAAAACGCATGATCGCAACGCACTTCAGTTCGCGTTATTTGTCGAGTGATCGAGAGAGACTGCTGGCGGAGTGCCAGTCGGTGTTTGCAGCGACCGAGCTGGCACGAGATTTCGCGGTGTTCGAAATTTAGTGCTGTAACGCCGGATAGGTAAAGAACAGCAGGTGCGTCATGTTGAACAGGAAATGGACGCCGGTGGCGACCCACACACGCCCGCTCCAGTGCCACGCCAGGCCGTAAATTAACCCGGCCAGAGTGGCGAAGACCACCAGCATCATGCCGCCAGGGAAGTGCGCCAGACCAAACAGCAGTGCGGTGAGCAACAGTGCCGCTACGCCACCGATTTTCTGGCGCAGGCGCTGTTGCACATAGCCACGGAAGAACGCTTCTTCGGCCAGCGAAACAAAGAACAGATTTGCCAGCATAAAGCTGCCGAGCCAGTCCGGCCAGTGTGGCTCAATCGCCAGTCCACCCAGCAGCACCGCGACGTACAGCAGCAGCGGGATCGCCGCTAGTAATAGCAGCCACAGAATCTTGTGCGGCGCAGGAAACTGCTGCGTACGGAACAGCGTGGGCAAGGCAGCCAGCAGCACAAAGGGAATCAGCGCTTTATCAAAGTTGTAGTAGAAGCTGAACGGCACACTGTTGGGGCCAACCTGCATCTCCTCGATCTGGCGCGGGTTGTTAAAGCCAGGCAGCAGATGCAGGAACAGGCCACCGGCGATCAGCACCAGCAGCGCTTCGCTGATCAGCAGCACGGCACGGTTGGTGGGATTTTCCACCCGCACCCACGCCAGCAAAGCGATGGCACCTAAAATGGCGAGAGCAGGCCAGTCCAGCACATCCTGGAACAGACCCATTATCGTCGCCAATAACAGCAGAAGTACGGCAAGGCGTTTGGCAGGTGACAGCACAGTGAGTGCGCCAGCCAGAATGATCCACATAAAAAGTGTCCTTAGAAGGGCAACGGCAAGGGGCGGCTCAGGAACCACACCCTATAAGCCCGTTATTCTGGAACGATCTGCGTCACGCTGTAGTGACCGGTACCCGCCGGCACCAGCTTCTGATGCAGCCACGGCAGCAGCTCTTCCATCTGCGCTTTCAGCTTCCACGGCGGGTTAATCACGATCATGCCGGAGGCAGTCATGCCGCGTTGATCGCTATCCGGGCGCACCGCCAGTTCGATCTGCAAGATGTTGCGGATGTTGCTGGCTTCCAGGTCTTTAATCATGTGTTTGATTTGCTGGCGCAGCACCACCGGATACCACAGCGCATACACACCGGTAGCAAAGCGTTTGTAGCCTTCCTGAATGCCTTTCACCACATCCTGATAATCGCTTTTCATTTCGTACGGCGGATCGATCAGAATCAGACCACGACGGCTCAGCGGAGGCAGTTTGGCTTTTAACTGCTGATAGCCGTCGCCACGCGCTACGCGTGCACGGGCATCTTTGCTGAATTCGGAACGTAGCAGCGGATAGTCGCTGGAGTGCAGTTCGGTCAACTCCAGTTTGTCCTCTTCACGCAGCAGATAGCGGGCGATCAGCGGCGAGCCTGGATAGTAGCGCAAGGTGCCATGCGGGTTGAGGTTGCGAACGGCCGTCAGATAAGGCTTCAGCAGTTCTGGCGCGTCCGGCTGCTGCCAGATGCGCGCAATGCCTTCCAGATATTCACCGGTACGCTCGGCGTGCTCTCCGCTCAGCTGGTAACGTCCGGCACCGGCGTGCGTGTCCAGATAGAGAAACGGTTTTTCCTTCTCCATCAGGGCGGTGAGGATCAGGCTTTCAACGGTATGTTTGAGCACGTCGGCATGGTTGCCGGCATGAAAACTGTGGCGATAACTCAGCATAAAAAAGAGGGGTCCGCGGTTGGATCAAAGGAGATAAAAACATCGTGTGTGGCGCGATTATAGCCGCGCTGCGTAAAAATTGCTGACGTTTCGGCGCTCGCGCTTTTTTCTTTACGGGTCCATTCTCAGTAGCATTGATTTTCACGTTAACTGACCGCATGTTAGAAAGATTGCGTCGCGCCATTGCGCGCCACCCCCACTCCATGAAGAAAGGACTGCGCTTATGACCAATCCGTTACTCACCCCTTACACGCTACCCCCGTTTTCCGCGATCAAGCCTGAGCACGTGGTTCCTGCTGTGACTGAAGCGCTGAACAACTGCCGCGCTGAAGTTGAACGCGTTGTAGCACAGGGTGCACCTTACACTTGGGACAATTTAGTGCAGCCACTGGCAGAAGTGGATGACCGTCTGAGCCGTATTTTCTCGCCGGTGAGCCACCTGAATTCGGTGAAGAACAGCCCGGAACTGCGTGAAGCTTACGAGCAGACGCTGCCGCTGCTGTCAGAATACAGCACCTGGGTGGGACAGAACGAAGGCCTGTATCAGGCTTATCGCGATCTGAAACAGGGCGACAGCTATGCCGCGCTGGATATCGCACAGAAGAAAGCGGTGGATAACGCACTGCGTGATTTCGAACTCTCCGGTATCGGTCTCGATAAAGAGAAGCAGAAACGCTACGGCGAAATCGCCGCGCGCCTGTCTGAGCTGGGTTCGACCTACAGCAACAACGTGCTCGACGCCACCATGGGCTGGAGCAAGTTGATCACCGATGAAGCCGATCTGGCGGGCATGCCAGAAAGCGCGCTGGCTGCGGCCAAAGCGCAGGCCGAAGCCAAAGAACAAGAAGGCTGGCTGCTGACGCTGGATATCCCAAGCTATCTGCCAGTCATGACCTATTGCGATAACGCCGCGCTGCGTGAAGAGATGTACCGCGCCTATTCAACGCGTGCTTCTGAGCAGGGTCCCAACGCCGGTAAATGGGATAACGGCCCGATCATGGCCGAAGAGCTGGCATTGCGTCACGAACTGGCACAGCTGCTGGGCTTTGACTCCTTCGCGCACAAATCACTGGCGACCAAGATGGCCGAGAATCCGGCTCAGGTGATCGACTTCCTGACCGACCTCGCCAAACGTGCGCGTCCGCAGGGTGAGAAAGAGTTAGCTCAGCTGCGCGCCTTCGCCAAAAAAGAGTGTGGCGTTGACGAGATGAATCCGTGGGATCTCACTTACTACGGCGAGAAGCAGAAACAGCATCTCTACACCATCAGCGATGAGCAACTGCGTCCGTACTTCCCGGAAGAGCGTGCGGTGAGCGGCCTGTTTGAAGTAGTGAAACGCATTTACGGCATCACCGCCAAAGAGCGTAAAGACGTGGATGTGTACCATCCAGATGTGCGCTTCTTCGACCTGTTCGATGAAAGCGGCGAGCTGCGCGGCAGCTTCTACCTCGATCTGTATGCGCGTGAACACAAGCGTGGCGGGGCGTGGATGGACGATTGCGTGGGTCAGATGCGTAAAGCCGATGGCAGCCTGCAGAAGCCGGTGGCGTACCTTACCTGTAACTTCAACCGTCCGGTACAGGGCAAGCCCGCGCTGTTTACCCACGATGAAGTCACCACCCTGTTCCATGAGTTTGGTCACGGCCTGCACCACATGCTGACGCGCATCGAAGCGCCGGGCGTGTCGGGTATTAGCGGTGTACCGTGGGATGCAGTCGAGCTGCCAAGCCAGTTTATGGAAAACTGGTGCTGGGAGCCGGACGCGCTGGCGTTTATCTCCGGCCACTACGAGACCGGCGAACCGCTGCCGAAAGACCTGCTGGATAAGATGCTGGCGGCGAAGAACTATCAGGCGGCGCTGTTTATCCTGCGTCAGCTGGAGTTCGGCCTGTTCGATTTCCGTATGCATACCGAGTTCAATCCGGAAAAAGGTGCGCAAATCCTCGAAACCCTGCGTGAAGTGAAGAAACAGGTTGCCGTGGTGCCAAGCCCGGAGTGGGGCCGCTTCCCGCATGCGTTTAGCCACGTCTTCGCCGGCGGTTATGCCGCAGGTTACTACAGCTATCTGTGGGCCGACGTGCTGGCGGCGGATGCCTATTCGCGCTTCGAAGAAGAGGGCATCTTCAACCGTGAAACCGGCCAGTCGTTCCTCGACAACATCCTGACGCGCGGCGGTTCCGAAGAGCCAATGGAGCTGTTCAAACGCTTCCGTGGCCGTGAACCACAGCTGGATGCGATGCTGGAACACTACGGAATTCAGGGATAAGCCTGCTTGTGAAAATCGGTTTAATCGATGAATCAGGCGCCGGAGACGGCGCCTTATTACATCTGGCGCAGCGCTGGGGCTTACAGCATGACGATCAGGCCGTAATGGCCCTGGTGCTGACGCCGGAGCGCCTTGAGCTGCGCAAACTGGATGAGCCTAAACTGGGTGGCATCTTTGTGGATTTTGTCACCGGAGCTATGGCGCATCGCCGCAAGTTTGGCGGTGGGCGCGGCGAGGCGGTGGCGAAAGCGGTGGGCATCAAAGGTGGCTATTTGCCGGACGTGATCGACGCAACGGCAGGATTGGGGCGCGATGCCTTTGTGCTGGCGGCGCTGGGTTGCCGGGTGCGCATGCTGGAACGCCATCCGGTGGTTGCGGCTCTGCTCGATGATGGCTTACGTCGTGGCTATGAAGATGCGGAGATTGGCGGCTGGCTGCGCGAACGTCTGACGCTGCTGCATGTGGTGAGTCAGCAGGCGTTGAGTGATATCACGCCCGCGCCAGATGTGGTGTATCTCGATCCGATGTATCCCCATCGTCAAAAGAGCGCGATGGTGAAGAAGGAGATGCGGGTGTTTCAGTCGCTGGTGGGACCCGATGAGGATGCCGATGCGCTGCTGGAACCCGCTCGTCGTCTGGCGAAGAAGCGCATTGTGGTGAAACGCCCGGATTACGCGCCGCCGTTAGCGGGCGTTGCAACCCAATCGGCCGTGGTCACCAAAAGCCATCGCTTTGATATTTATCCGCCATTGGTATGATTCTGCATGATGGCGTTGCGGCGTAATTTATCGCGCGGGGTTTAAAGACGCGCGATGTATTACGCCGCTACCAAAAAAACAGGGCCATGACTGGCCCTGTTTTTATTCGTCTTCTTCGTCACGCAGCGGCACAATCAGCATATCGATATGCACGGTGTTGATCAGCTGGCGCGCTGATGACATCAGCTTGCTCCAGAAATCCTGATGGTGGCCACAGACCACTAAATCCACATCGTATTTCTTAATCGCATCCACCAGCACCTGGCCGAGATCGCCGCTGCCGCTCAGGGTTTCACTGATCGGATAACCGGCGTTGGTAGAAAGTTCTTTCAGCGCGGTGTGCGTCTCCTCAGAAATGCGTTTCTGCATGTCGCCCAGATTGACGTCAATCAGCCCGGTGTAAAGGTCTGAGTAATTCACATCAACGTGGATCAGCGAGATTTTTGCATCATAAGGACGGGCCAGTGAAACGGCTTTATCAACCAGCAACTGGCTTTCCGGGGAAAGGTCTACTGCAATCAGGATGTGTTTATAAGCCATGATAAAACTCCTTCTCAAGATTCTGGGGCTACCTGAATTCCCGCCGCTCGGCGAGCGAAATCCTTTGCGCGAAACAGCGATGAAGCGCCACCAACCACAATTTATGCCCTGCAGGCGTTCTGTTGTTATGACCTGAGTATAGCCAGAGTTGTTAACAAATGCTGCAATCCACGGCTCGCTTGTGAGGAAGATCAAGCGCTATCGCAATTTTCACTCGCGGTGAACGAAAATCATCGCTGGAAAAAAATTGAACAGATCTCCTACACTGAAAATGAGTGCCACTGCCGTCTGGGTAACGCGCTCGGGTTCGCATAACAACAATGCAATTCGATTCATCTGTGGCTGGTTAATTTCCCGTGGGGCGTCTACAGCATTTCCCCGCTGCCTTCGACGTCATTGCGGCTCCAGCTGGGAGGGGAACATGATCAGCACTATCGCGCTTTTTTGGGCTCTGTGTGTGGTTTGTCTGGTGAATATGGCGCGCTACTTCTCTTCTTTGCGCTCGCTATTGGCTGTGCTGCGCGGTTGCGATCCGCTGCTGTATCAATATGTGGATGGGGCAGGTTTCTTCACGTCTCATGGTCAGCCGAGCAAGCAGGTGCGACTGGTGCGTTATATCTGGGATAAACGCTATCGCGATCATCACGACGACGAATTTATTCGCCGCTGCGAGCGCGTACGCAGGCAGTTTGTCCTGACCAGCGGGCTCTGTTTTTTGGTGGTGGTGAGTCTGGTTGGCCTGGCGATCTGGCATTAAATAGCGGCAATAAAAAAGGGCGATCTGTGTTGAACAGTCGCCCTCTTGTTTGCCGTTAAAGGCTTAGATAATTTTCAGCGCGATCCAGTAGAGCGAACCTGACAGCACAATACAGACCGGCAGGGTGAACACCCACGCCATGGCGATGTTTTTGATCGTACGGCTCTGTAATCCACCGCCATCCACCAGCATGGTACCGGCAACGGATGATGACAGAATATGCGTGGTCGAAACCGGCATTCCGGTATAGCTCGCGATACCAATCGACACAGCCGCAGTGACCTGCGCTGACATGCCTTGCGCATAAGTCATGCCTTTCTTACCGATTTTCTCACCGATGGTGGTCGCCACGCGACGCCAGCCAATCATGGTACCAATGCCCAGCGCTAACGCCACCGCCATGATGATCCAGATCGGCGCGTACTCGACGGTGCCCAGCAAATCGCCCTTCAACTTGTTAAGGAAGCGCTTATCGTCCGGGGTGGTCTCTGGCAGCTTCGCGGCTTTATCGGCCGTGTCTGAGACGCACATCAGCAGGCGACGCATCTGGCTGCGCTGATCAACGGTGAGTTGATCGTAGCTGTTCAGATTAGTCAGCAGCACTTGCGCACGGTCAATGGCTTGCAGCGCACGACTGCTGTCGCAATGGAACTCATGCGGCCCTCACACACACTCTTCCGGCGATAGATCGGACCAGCGTCGCGAAGGGAGCGAGTGGACGGCCTGGTGTGGAGCGCGGGGGTGTCGGGGGCACGAGGAGACTATAATCTGCATGTTATGTGGACCTCTGACGCCAGTCAGAAAACTCTACATACTCACACTCACGAGCAACAGTACATGATC
>NZ_CAJCKS010000157.1:0-11190 GCF_903970985.1 Pantoea sp. ME81
CAGTTAAAGTTTTTAGTGAACGTCGCGGTACTGACCACCGGCTTTGATGCGCCGCATGTGGATCTTATCGCCATATTGCGCCCCACTGAATCGGTCAGTTTGTATCAACAGATTGTCGGGCGCGGCCTGCGTTTGTCGCCGGGCAAAACCGATTGCCTGATCCTCGATTATGCTGGCAATCCGCACGATCTCTTTACCCCTGAAGTCGGCACGCCAAAAGGCGCCAGTGACAATCAGCCGGTGCAAGTGTTCTGCCCTGCCTGTGGTTTCGCCAATACCTTCTGGGGAAAAACCACCGAAGATGGCCACATCATTGAACATTTTGGTCGTCGCTGCCAGGGCGTGATGGAGGATGATGAGGGCAATCGTGAACAGTGCGACTATCGCTTCCGCTTTAAAAGTTGTCCCGACTGCGGTGCAGAAAACGATATTGCGGCTCGCCGCTGCCATCAGTGCGATCGCATCATGGTCGACCCTGATGATATGTTGAAAGCCGCGTTAAAGCTCAAAGATGCACGCGTGCTGCGCTGCGGCGGCATGACGCTGGAGCAAGGGCGCGACGAGAAAGGCGAATGGCTAAAAACGACCTACTTTGATGAAGATGGCACTAGCGTCAGTGAACGTTTTCGTCTGCAAACGCCTGCACAACGTAAAGCCTTCGAGCAGCTGTTTATGCGCCCACACCAGCGCGCACCCGGCGTGGAACTCGGTTGGCAAACGGCTGCGGATGTTATCGCTTTGCAGCCACTGCTGCGTCATCCCGATTTTGTGGTGGCTCGTGCTAAAGGTCATTTCTGGCAAATTCGCGAGAAGATGTTCGATTATCAGGGACGTTATCGACGCGCGAATGAGCTGCGTTAAGCGACGGAATCATTTGCCCGCGTCTTCTATTGCGGCTATAATGCCGCCCGCTTTTGCATCCGTAAAAGCGTATGAATAACCGTCTGTTGCTGGGTCGCCTGTAGCAGAAATGATTGAAGAGAAATCAAATGACCACTTTCAACGCTGAAGTACGTAAAGAGCAGGGTAAGGGTGCGAGCCGCCGTCTGCGTGTAGCAAATAAATTCCCAGCCATCATCTATGGCGGAAACGAAGCGCCAGTTGCTATCGAACTGGACCACGACGTTGTAATGAACCTGCAGGCTAAGCCTGAGTTCTACACCGACGTGCTGACCATCGTTGTTGATGGTAAAGAAGTTAAAGTTAAAGCTCAGGCGGTACAGCGTCATCCGTTCAAGCCAAAACTGCACCACATCGACTTCGTTCGCGCTTAATCGCCAACGAGTTGAAAAGAGAACGCCGCTTACGCGGCGTTTTTTTTTGCCTGAAAATCAGTTACCGCCGGTTCGGCGCTGTAACTGATCGCGCAGATTAGGCGGTGTGCCTTTGATGGTCAGGGTATCGGTCGCGGGATCCCAAAAGATGCGCTCGCCGAGTAGCATGGCATCAAAATTCAGCGTCAGGCCGCCACCGCTGCCAGCAAATTTAGTCAGCTGACGTAAGGTGCTACGGTCTGCCGGGAAGTGCTCCTCCAGCTCGTAACCCTGCTCCTGGGTAAAGGCCTGGAAGGTTTTCTCACCCAGCGGAGGCAGTTCACTGGAAAGATCTTCCAGCGCAATCTCCTCACCCGCCTGCAGTTGATCATTACAGTAGCTGTAAACCTGCTGGCGGTAATTCTGGCGCTCGTTCTTATCAAGGTTCGACTCGGCACAGTAATCGTCTACCGCCTGCAGCAACCCCCGGTTCTGTGCTTTCGTATCCAGGCCCACACTGGCACCAAGGAAATCCATAAAAAAATCGGCCACTTTGCGCCCGACACGTCCGCGCAGGAAGGTCAGATAACGGGTGGATTCCGGATTGGTTTCCCATTCAGTGAGATCAATACGCGCCACGATATCCGCATGATTGATATCAAGATAATGGGTGCTGCTGATATCCAGCTGCTCATTGACGCGCATGCTCGACTGGCTGCTCAGCATCGCCACCAGCAAATACTCCACCGCCAGATAGCGATAGTGCAGGAACAGCACCACGCCACTTTCCGCAAACGGATATTTGCCCAGCTCATCACGCAGACGCCCGGTCGCCGCACGGCTAAAGGCCAGAAAGTCATCTTCCCCTTTGCGGCAATTGCGCAGCGCATCGGCCAGTTCACTCTCTTCATTAAACAGGCCGTAAGCCTTACTTTTGGCGCTGTACACCCGATGCAGCTCTTCTGCCATCTCTTCTACCGCACGGGTTGCGGGCAGCAAAGTGTCGCGCAGGACCACCTCAAGCTGGTTTTCATCACGTTTGACTAACTGATGCAGGGCAATCTGGTCGATATCCAGACTCATGGTAGACTCTCCTTTGGGCTCAGGCGCGTATTCAAACACCGCCCGCCGCTGCTTTCAACTCCACGCACAAACTGATCGCTCTGCTTGCGATTTAATTGCGGAAAAAAGCGCGTTGTTACGGTAATATACCGCCTTTTCACACTTGATTAGTCGACGATATGCCACAATCATCCCGTTATAGCGACGAGCGCGTAGAGAAGCTTCTCGCGCAGATGGCGCAGATTCTTGAAAAAGACAAAGCGCCTACCGACCTTTCCCTGATGGTGTTAGGGAACATGGTAACCAATTTGATTAACACCAGTGTCTCGCCGGCCCAGCGCCGCAGCCTGGCGAAATCTTTCGCGGAAGCGTTGCAGTCTTCCGTTCGCGATGACAACGCCCACTAAATTGCAGATCTGACCTCATAAATATGGTAACCAACCGGCAGCGCTACCGCGAAAAAGTCTCCCAGATGATCAGCTGGGGGCACTGGTTTGCCCTGTTTAACATCATCTTCGCGCTGATTTTAGGCAGCCGCTACCTGTTGGTCGCCGACTGGCCCGCCTCGCTTGCGGGCCGTATTTATGCCTATACCAGCTGGATTGGCCACTTTAGCTTTATTGTGTTTGCCGGTTATCTGCTGATTATCTTCCCACTCACCTTTGTGGTGATGTCACAGCGATTGCTTAGGGTGCTGTCGGCGATTATCGCCACTGCCGGGCTGACGCTGATTATGGTCGATAGCGCGGTATTCAACCGCTTCCACCTCCATCTGAATCCGGTGGTGTGGGAGTTGGTCATCAACCCCGACCAAAGCGAGATGGCGCGTGACTGGCAGCTGATGTTTATTAGCGTACCGGTCATCTTCCTCGTGGAGATGTTGTTTGCCACCTGGAGCTGGCAGAAGCTGCGCAGCCTGAATCGACGCTCATTTGGTAAGCCGCTGGCCGCGCTGTTTATCTGTGCTTTCTTTGCCAGCCATCTGTTGTATATCTGGGCCGATGCCAATTTCTATCGCCCGATTACCATGCAGCGCGCCAATCTGCCGCTCTCCTATCCGATGACCGCGCGACGTTTTCTTGAACGTCATGGCTTGCTGGATGCGCAGGAGTATCAGCGTCGTCTGGTGCAACAGGGTGATCCTGAGGCGCTGTCAGTGCAGTATCCGCTGAGTGATATCACCTTCCGCGATGGCGGCACGCGGCACAACCTGCTGCTGCTGACCGTTGATGGTTTGAGTCATGACAATCTGGATAAGGCACTGCCATCGCTGAATCAGTTTGCCAGTGACAACGTACGTTTTACCCAACACTACAGTGCCGGGATTGCGCCGGAAAAAGGCATGTTCGGTCTGTTCTACGGCATCTCCTCCAGCTATATGGACGGCGTACTTGCTGCGCGCATGCCTTCGGCATTACTTGGTGCGCTGAATTCGCAGGGGTATCAGTTTGGTCTGTTCTCCTCCGACGGCTTCAGCCAGCCCTTGTATCGCCAGGCGCTGTTAGCGGATTACAGCCTGCCAGAGGCGGATGCTCAGCCGAACAGCACGACGGTGAACCAATGGCAAAACTGGCTCAACGGCCAGAAAGCCGAGGGTGCGCCCTGGTTCTCATGGATTTCACTTGATGGCGTCAACGTGACTGGCGAAAGCATTAAAGCGCGTCAGCGCAGCTATTTGCGCCAGGCTAACAGCGTTGATGAGCAGATCGCGGCCGTGCTACAGACGTTGCAGCAACGCGATTTGCTCAAAAATACCGTGGTGGTGATTACCGCCCAGCGTGCGGTTACGCCGGATAATGATGATAATCCAGGCAACCGTGCAACGTTACGGGTGCCTCTGGTGGTGCACTGGCCGAATACGCCGGCGCAGACCATCGATCGTCTGACCGACCAGCAGGATGTGATGACGACGTTAATGCAACGTCTGCTGCACGTGCGCACCAATCCGGCCAACTATTCACAGGGTGAAGACCTGTTTGCTGCTCAGCGCAGCCACAACTGGGTCGCCAGTAGTGAAGAGGGCAAACTGGTGGTGACTACGCCAACCGTGACGCTGGTGCTGAATAACAACGGCAGTTACAGCGCCTACGATGCACAGGGCAATAAGCTGAAGGATCATAAACCGCAGCTGGCGTTGCTGCTTCAGGTGTTGACAGAAGAGAAGCGCTTTACCGCAAACTGATTAATAATGAGGCAGTTAAAACCTGCGCATATTGCAATCGTGAGCGGAACCAGTAGACTACTTCTCCACGTTCGGCACGTAGCGCAGCCTGGTAGCGCACGGTCATGGGGTGTCCGGGGTCGGAGGTTCAAATCCTCTCGTGCCGACCAAAATCCTATAAAAAAGCAGCCATTGAGGCTGCTTTTTTGCTTTTTGAAGGCCGCTACCCTCTATCACGCTGCGCCAGCCATTCGTCACGCGTCAGTTCCCAGGTGCCCGCAGGTAACTCGCCCTCAACAAAAGTTTTGCAATAGGTATCCACTAACCGCATGCCAGTGCGTTCCGAGATGCGACGAGAAGCCAGATTATCCATCGCCTTGGGCACACGCAGACGCGTCTGATCGAGATGGATAAACCAGAAATCGGTGACTGCTGCGCAGGCTTCACTCATCAATCCCTGCTTCTGCCATTCAGGCACCAACCAGGATCCCCGGTTATCTTCCGGCCCCAGGCGTAGTGAGATTAAACCAATCAGACTGTTGGGATCAGATCGATGGCGAAGGCTCCAGTGCCACGCCTGCCCTGCTTTCATTGCAGGCAGCGCCATACCCTCAATATATTGACGGGCGCCATCAGCGGGATAAGGCCAGGGCACAGAACCGATCAGATGCCGCACGATTTCCCAGCGCGGGAAAACCTGCTGTACCTGAATCGCATCTTCGCTTCGCAGCGGTTGCAGCAGTAAACGGGGCGTTTCCAGACGCGGTATTTCCATAACAACCTCCTTGGTTAACCCATTCAGTATTATCGTAAAACGGCCTGAGTGGGAAATCTTCTCGGAAATAATCAGTCAGTTACCGAAAGCAATCAAAGCGGAGCGGGATCACATTTTTCGTCAAATATGACAGCATTTCATCTGATTGAAACAAAACTGTCATACAGTTTAATTACTCTTATCCTTCCTGTTTTTCGATGGACACTTATTATGGTCATCAAAGCTAAAAACCTGCAGGACGCGGAAGAACTCCTGCATTCAGGTATCAGTAAAGTTGAACTGGCTTACGATATCGGCAGCGACGATTTTTTCCGCCTGGCTTCGCGGTGGTGTGACCGCGGTGCGCGTATAACCAAAGGCAACGAGCACTTTGTGGTACAGATCAAAGGCATGTCAATTCCGCCTAATCACTAAACGTGGGTGAGCCGCTTTGGCTTGCTCTTTTCACGGCTGACGGGTAAAAATAGCGTTTTAACCGTCAGCTGTGATGCTTAATGTTTGCTTCTGAAATTCCCCTGGCACTGCCCCCCTCTCCGTTTATTACCGCTGCGGCTATGACAAGCTCTCCGCTCCCTATTGCGTGGTGTGAATTTAATCAGCAGGCATGGCACAGCGATCTGCATCAACACTGGCAGCTCCCGCTACCACTGGCGTTACACAATGCCGTCACCAAGCGTAAAGCTGAGCATTTAGCCAGTCGCTGGCTGGCGCAGCAGATGCTGGCGCGCTTCGCGATGCCTGACTTTATCTTGCGTAATGCGCCCGATCGCTCGCCTGTATGGCCGGTAGGGATTCAGGCCTCACTCTCTCATTCGCAGCAAATGGCCGTCATCGCGGCAACGCAGGCGCCCCTGTGTATAGGCGTTGATGTCGAGCAAGTGATGGCAGAACAGACCGCAGAGGAAACGGCGGAGATGCTGATGAGCCGTGCAGAGCGTCAACGGTTAACCGCCGCTGCACTGCCGTTTGCAGCGGCGGCCACTTTGCTGTTTTCACTGAAAGAGAGTGTCTATAAAGCGTTGTGGCCACAGTTGCATCAGCCGATGGATTTTCTGCACGCGGAGCTGCTGGAGTGGGATTTGACGCAAGGCCGCGCCACGCTCACGTTGACGCAGGACTTTTCACGCGAGTTTAACGCCGGTACTCGCCTGCAGGCGCACTTCTGGCGACGCGGCGACCGCGTTATCACGCTGATCGCTCATCCCCTGAATAACCCATAAAAAAACCGGCTCAGAATCAATCTAAGCCGGTGACAACACAAGACGACAGAAGTGTTCCAGGGAGACAGAGACGAGGAATCTCTGTTGAAACTCAGCTTACTCGCCTGGCAACACCCTGCCCAATAAGGCTTTTTGCTAAGCTTTCCCGACTGATGTTAATGGCCGGTGTCAGTGCGCTTCACCGCATCCAGCGTGGCCATCTCACGTTCGTTACCGGTGAGTTCACTGAGCTGGCCTTCGCGCATCTCCAGCAAGCGGTCGGCATGAATGAAGTAGTGATCATCATGGCTAATAGCAAACACGGTTTTGCCTGACGCCTGCAGCCATGGCAGCAGTTCGCGGTAGAAGATGCGGCGGAAATGCGGGTCCTGATCGGCAGCCCACTCGTCCAGCAGCAAGATGTCGCGTTCCTCTGCCGCTGCCAGCAGCAGCGCCAGTCGCTTACTTTGCCCTTTAGAGAGCTGCAGATTCAGCACCTTATTGCCTTGCAGCTTCAATTTATCCTGCATCTTCAGGCGTTCCAGCCACTGCTGCACCAGCCCAGGATTGGCTGGCTGACCGCCGTGACCGATCAGGCGATCAAACAAATGCACATCGGTAAACACCGCCGAGAAGTGTTTACGATAAGCATCGAGGTTGTGCCAGTCGACCACTTTGCCATCCAGCAGCAAACTGCCCGATTGTGGCTGATAAAGCCCAGTCAGCAACATCGCCAACGTGGACTTGCCACTGCCGTTACCCCCAATCAGAAACACTAACTCGCCACGATGCAGCGTAAGATTAATCGGGCCAACCTGGAAACCGTGCTCGCCATAATGGAAGCAGACATCGCGCAGTTCCAGCGTTTGCCAGCTACTCACCTGTGGCAGTGCTTTGAACTGTGCATCATAAGGTGCGAGATCGAAGCTGTTGATTTTACGGAAGGCGACCTGCGCACTGAGTAAGGTCGGCAAGGCTCCCACTGCCGCCAGTAACGGCGTGCGCAGGAACAGCAGCGTCAGTGAATAGGTGGCGGCCACCGCCGTGTTCGCCCAACCCAGACCGTTAGCCATAAAGAACACAATGCCAATTGCGCCCAGCATCATGATATTTGACCAGTTAACCGCGCTGAGATGGAAGGTATCGGCACGAACGATATGATGACGATAGCTTGTGGCGTTTTCCTGATAGACGTTGTCGTAAATCAGTTGAGCGCGCTCGCGGTTAAGCTGTAGCTCTTTGCGTCCTTCAATAATGGTCTGGAAATCACGATAGAGATCGTCTTCGATTTCACGCAGCTTCGCCATGTGTTGATAAACGCGTGACACCAGCAGCCAGCCGCCGACCAGCGTGATTACTAACCACAGCGAGGTGATCAGCAGCATTTTAGGTGACAGCCACGCCAGATAGAGCGCGGAACCCAGGGTAATAATGATGCCCTGAATCAGTTCCGGCAGGCGGACAAAGGCGATGGTGATGGCACGCACATCACTGGTGAGTCCCGCCAGCAGTTGCGCGTTACCTATCTGCTCAATGCGTTCGACGCGTGTATCGAGGATACGTTTGATGAATTCGCCGCGCAGGCGCCAGACAAAGTGATGACCAAGCTGAGTCAACGCCAGTTGCGATCCCAGCGTCACCGCCATCAGCAGAAACAGCTGCCCCAGAAAACTCGGCAGCACAGAAATCGAGGTATTCACCGCGACGATCAGCTCGTTATTGATATAGGCGATTAAGCCGATGCCGAGCGCGGCGCTTAACAGCGTAAGCAGAATGACGCCAATAAAAGGCCAGCGATACTGGCGATAAACCACATGCAGCAATGCCATTAACAGATTCCGGAGGTCAACCAAGCAGCCTGCAGTTTAATGGCGCTCCGGATGATAGCAAGATTAATTCTCATTCACCGCGCCGTTAGTGGGCGCGGCGGAAAGTGAGATTAAAGCGAAAGGCGCCCGCTGCCGGGTGAATACCGGGTTTGAGCGGCAGAATGCCGTGATAACGCAGGCGTGAGGGGCCGCCCCACACTACGATATCACCGTGCTCCAGCAGCACCCGCTGCGTGGCATCACCGCGCTCAAAACCACCAAACTGGAACACCGCTGGCAGGCCTAATGACACCGAAACAATCGGCTGACGCAGATCCTTCTCGTCTTTATCCTGATGCAGCGTGAGTTTGGCACCGGGTTCGTAGCGGTTGATTAAGCAGGCATCCGGGTTAAAGCCGGGGAATCCCGCTTCCTGCGCAGTTTGTTGCGCCAGCGTGCGAAACAGCGCAGGCATCGGCGGCCATTTGTGCCCACTGGCATTATCCTGCTCCGTGTATTGGTAGCCGCGCGAGTCCGTCGACCAGCCCAAATCGCCACAGTTGGTCATCGCCACCGACATGCGATGCCCGCCCGGCGTGATGCGGTGAGCAAAGGGATTTTGCCCGGCAATCTCCTGTATCGCCGCCAGCAATGCGTCCGCATCATCGCGCGCGCGGCGGCGTAAAATCACCGCGCCTTCCGCTAACGGTTCCTGCCATGGAGCTTCTTCACTAAACAGATCCAGCATCTGCGCCTCCTGCCGTTATTTGCTTTCCTGATCGATCAGGAAGGATTTGAACTGGGGTGACATCCAGTGCGTAAAGCCGTCACCCTGCTTGCTGATCAGATAAACCGCCAAATGTTCCTTGATTGCCAACGCTTGTGCCCGTTCGCTGCCCAGCACCATCAACCCGGTATCCCAGCCATCGGCTTCCAGCGCGGTAGTCGCAATCACGGTGGCCGACACCAGTTTATGTTCGATGGGGCGTCCGGTCGCGGGATCGATCACGTGCGAAATGCGTTTGCCGTCCAGTTCATAATAGTTGCGATAGCTGCCTGAGGTGCTGATTCCGTGCCCCTGTAAGTCAACGCGCGCTTCGACGGCGTTTTCACGATCGGTGGGTTTTTGGATCGCCACACGCCAGGGTTGATTGCTGGCATTCTGCCCACGGGTTAGTACTGCGCCCCCCACCGACACCAGATAGTCGGTAATGCCTTGCTGCTCCATCAATCGTGCCAGATGATCGGTGGCATATCCCTCCCCCATGGTCGAAAGATCGACATCCAGCGCGGGCAGATCTTTCTGCAACCACTGCCCCTCTACGCTCTGGATCACATGCAGATGTTGTAAGCCGGTTTGCGCTTTCGCTGCATCAATCTGCGCCTGGCTCGGAGTGTGCGCAGGCTGTTTCGTGGGCCCGAACCCCCACAAATTGACCAGCGGGCCGACGGTGATATCCATCGCACCCTCGGTTTTATGACCGATGCGCAGGGCTTCAACCACGATATCCGCCATATCCGCGCTCACCGGCTGCGGCTGATCACCCTGATACTGGTTGAAGCGCGACAAAACTGAATCCTGCTTCCAGGTGGAGAGTTCATGATCATCACGATCAAGCTGCTGCTGAATAGCCTGCTGCAAAGCGGCCTGCCGTTGGGGATCGACGCCCGCCAGGCTGACGCGCCACTGGGTGCCCATGGTTTTCCCTTCCAGCACCAGTGCGCTACGGGAGGCCTGCTGGTCGCAGCCGAACAACGCGCTGGTCATAACACCAATTAGCAGAATATTCTTAATACCCATCACTTCCTCATCTGTAACTCATTAATTCATCCTGTTTCAAAGCATAAACCGCTTGTAAAACAGGCTAAAGCTGCTTGAAGTTCATACCTGACTTGCACAGGATTGAGCGTTCAAGCCCCCCAACCGCACAGGAGCGACAGATGATTTTTATGATTCTCGCTGTATCCGCCGTTCTGTTCATCTTCGGGACTTTCCGCTGCTGGCAACACTATCGCCATCGCCTGATTCAGCATTACCCCTCGCGCAAACGTTAAATTTTTGCACCATGGATTAATGATATGCACCGCTTCAGCGCTGCCGGAGTGTAGCAAATCAGATTGAGGCCGCGTGGCGCTGAGAGCGGTGACCTGGCATGAATTCTGCACCGTTGAGACTGAGTTGAACATCAGCGAGGTGCAAAATGGATAAGACAAAAACCCAACAAACCTGGCAACACTGGTTGCGCTTCTCCGCGTTTACGCTGGCAGGCGTCGCAATGGAAGGCAGCACACCCACGCCCCATACGTCGGGAGTGCCCGCGCCAAAAGCCAAAAAATGGCGCCCTGTATCGTAATCTCATCACTCCGCTCGCCCAGGCCCGGATGGTCATCCGGGCGTCTTCCTGCCTTACAGTGAAACAGAGACTCTTCTGCCGCTATCGGTCAGCCGTTAAAAAAGAAAATCCCTGAGAAGTTCCCAGCATAAAGGCAGTTTAAGGCTGCACAGATAATGTTGCTGGTCGACGGTGCCATTGTGCGAATACAGAGGAGGAAACACGCAGAGGATATCGTGGAGGTATGACAAAGTGCGTTAATGCAACAGATGCAGTAGCGGCGACCCGAAGGCCGCCGAGGGCGCACCGTGGCGCGCCCTACCAAGCTGCAACTTAGAACTGGTAAACCAGGCCCAGTGCCACAATGTCGTCGGTGTTGATACCGGCCGCATTGGTGAAGTTGTTGTCGTCCAGCATGTTGATCTGGTAATCAACATAGGTCGACATGTTTTTGTTGAAGTAGTAAGTCGCACCCACATCAACATATTTTTTCAGGTTCTGATCGCCGTAGTTCTGCACGTTGCCGCGAGAAGAAACGAACGCCAGGGATGGGCGCAGACCGAAGTCGAACTGGTACTGTGCCACCAATTCCCAGTTAT
>NZ_CAJCKS010000158.1:0-11188 GCF_903970985.1 Pantoea sp. ME81
GTCCGTGTTCATGATGATGCCCGTGCCCATGATGATGCTCATGCTCATGATAATGCCCGTGCTCATGATGATGCTCATGATGATGTCCATGCTCATGATGATGCCTGTGCTCATGATGATGCTCATGCTCATGCTCATGCTCATGCTCATGATGATGCTTATGTTCATGATGACGATCCTGCGTATGTTCATGATCGTGGTGCTGGCGCCACGCTTGTGCTTCAGACCAGGTACGCCAGAACATCCAGGCAGCTGTTGCAATGATAATGAGGCCTGAAATCAGCTGCAGCCAGGGTTCGGCAGCTTCGGCAGTAAACTGCCGACTGATATACATCCCGCCCATCGCAATCAGCCATACCACCGTAGTGTGGGAAAAAGTGGCTGCCAGACCCAGCATCACCGCCTGGCGAACACTGCCACGGATGGCGACGATAAATGCCGCCATCATCGTCTTAGAGTGACCCGGCTCCAGGCCGTGCAACGCCCCAAGCAAGATGGCGCTGGGGATAAACAGCAACGCGCTAGACGTGCCCTGGCTCAGCAGGGCAGCGAAATCATTCATGGTGTGCATCTCGTGTCGTGATAAGTTGAAAGCGGCATTGCAGTGCCGTAAAATCAAAAAATTCAAAGAAAATATACTATACCCCAGTATACATTAAGATCAACAGGAGCCGAGAATGGGCCATACACTCAAGCATCAGAAAAGCCTGTTAACCCGCGTACGTCGTATTAAAGGGCAGGCAGCTTCGCTCGAGACCGCATTAGAATCGGGTGAGGAGTGCCTAAAAGTGTTGCAGCAGGTAGCAGCGGTACGCGGGGCAGTTAATGGTCTAATGGCAGAACTGCTGGAGGGGCATATCAGAGAGCACCTGATGAATGAATCTGCCACCGAAGCGGAGCGCACTCAGGATTTGGAAGAGATTGTCAGCGTTATTCGTTCATATCTGAAGTAGGAGCAAACCATGCTGTGGCTCATCGTAAAATACGCCATCACGGCGGGCATGGTGGTGCTGATTTCTGAAGTGGCGAAACGCAGTGACCGTCTCGGAGGGTTGATTGCGGCGCTGCCATTAGTGACGATATTGGTGCTGATCTGGATGAAGCTGGAAGGACAGAGCCAGGCAAAGATCGCCAGCCACGCCTGGTATACCTTCTGGTACGTGGTGCCAACCCTGCCGATGTTTGTCGCCTTTCCATTTCTCTATCAGCGCTGGGGATTTTGGCCCACGCTGGTGGCGAGTTGCCTGTTAACTATCGTGCTTTTTGTCCTGTGGGCAACGTTGCTAAAGCGCTTTGGCATACAATTGATGTAGTCTGATATTTTATGCTTGGACCCGTTTTCTTTACCCCTTTTTTATCTCGCGCTTGATGAATGAGGAGGGAGAATCCAGCACACAGGTTTATCAAAGTATTTTACTGGGTGCGGGATTCAGCGGGCGCGCGCGGTACTGAGGTCAGGGCGCGATATTGACCGCGCCCAAACATTCAAATGAGCGCGTCAGCCGTAGCCGCCAGTTGGGCAAACGGACCCGATAGCGTTTGGTTATGATGGGCAATGATCTGGGATGCACTCATCTGCCCGTTGTCTGTCGTGCTATGTGCATCGCTGATTAATACCACGCGAAAGCCTAAGTCTGCCGCTGCCCGGCAAGTCGTATCCACGCAATATTCTGTTTTCATACCACAAATCACCAACTCTTCAATTCCGGCGAGTTGTAGCGAAGCCAGGAGCGTCGTGCCACGGAAACAGTTGGGGTAGCGTTTCACAAACACACCATCCAACTCGGCATCTATCGCCAACTGTGGAATAAGCTGCGTGAGCGGACTGCTCTCGGCAAGCGGTGTTCCCTCAGGCCCGGTATGGCGAGCAGCAAAGATCGGAGCTTTTGCGTCGCGTGCACGGGCAATCAACGTGTTGATATTGTTCAGCAAAGTTTCTGCGGCAAATGGCTGCTGCGGCGCAAAAAACAAGCCGTGCTGCATATCGACAATCAATAGCGCTTTTTTACTTGAGGATGGCATGGTGTGTCTCCTTTCACTGGGTGATGAACGGAGACAATCCCCGTCCATTGGCTGACGGGGTGAGGATTCTGTACGCTTACGTTTTTGCTACAGATACACTCACGCCGCCGACGAATGCGGTGGTGGTTGTCACTGTGGTCAACGGAATGAACCAAGACATCATCGGCTCGCGGCAGATTGGGGAATAAATCTGACGTTAGCACAACATCGTACAAAATCCCTGCGGTTTTTTTTCTGCTGAGAGGAAAAGGCGCTAAAGTAGAGGGCAGTGTGTATCTGCGGAGAAACGACGTTGGTAAATCCCGTCCACTTGTCACGCGTTCTGCATAGCCCCATGGCGGGTACAGAGGCCATGGCGCTGCAGAGCGAACATACCTTTCCGCGCCATTCCCACGATCACTACGGGATTGGTGTCATCTCGCAAGGTGCACAGCGCTCATGGAGCCTGCTGGGGCAGATAGAGGCCGGTCCTGGAGATGTGATTATTGTCAATCCGGGAGAAGTGCACGATGGTATGCCGCTAAAGGGCGCGCGTAGCTGGCAGATGGTCTATCTGGAACCTGAACTGTTGTGGCAGGAGTTACGGATGGAGAGGAGTGATGCCGATGCAGTGCTCAAGCCGTTAGTCAGAGACAACTCTCTGAGCCATCGTCTGTTTCAGCTATTTTTCGCCCTAAATCAGACCAAGGTTGAACCGGGTTTTCTGGAAGAGACGTTATTACAATGCTTAATGCACCTCTGTCATCACCACCTTCTGACCCTGGCTTTCCCGCCCAACATGACACCCACGATACAAAGGGCAAAGCAATATTTAGATGATGCTCCATCACGTCAGACGAGCCTGAGTGAATTGGCAACGTTGTGTGGGCTAAGTCGATTCCAACTTTTGCGCAGTTTTGCTCGTGAAGTTGGAATGACGCCCCATGCCTATCTCATGCAGTTGCGCGTCCGTAATGCAAGACAATGGCTGGCAAAAGGGAATAGTGTGGCTGATGCCGCTGTTATGAGTGGTTTTGCCGATCAAAGCCACCTCACGCGTGCATTCTCGCGCCAAATGGGTATCACGCCGTCACGCTATCAAAAAGCCATTCTGCTGTAATCCTCTGCAATTTTATTCAAGACGCTGGCCTTTCGTGAATTGATACTCAGGCGATACATTCGACTGAGGGATTAAAAATGCACGCTGGAATAGAGTTTTATGTCACTACTTTGGTGGTGGTGATGTCACCGGGCCCTGGGGCTATGTTAACTATCGCCAGCGGTCTGAATCGAGGAATGCGTGTCAGTTTTATTACGGCTTTAGGGTGCACGCTCGGTATTGTGCCGCATCTTCTCGCTGCATTGCTGGGATTAGCCGTTATTTTTCATACCAGTGACTACGCATTCAACATGTTGAAGCTAATCGGCGTTGGCTACTTGCTCTACATGGCGTGGATGGCGCTACGTGAGCGGACGTCACTGACCACGGAGGTGGAGAGTAAAAAATCCGCATTGCGTATTATTAACCATGCTCTGTTACTCAATCTCTTTAACCCTAAGTTATCGCTGTTTTTTCTGGCTTTTTTACCGCAATTCATCGCTTCAGAGAGTTCGACGCCGACACAAGATATGTTAGTACTGAGTGCCATTTTTATGTTGCTGACGCTTTTCATCTTTATGTTGTATGGCGCTTTTGCCGCGCTGATGAGGCGTCGGGTGCTCGAAAAACCGCGCGTGATGCGCTTTATGAACCGAATCTTTGCGTTGAGCTTTGTTTGCCTGGGCATCAAATTGCTCATCAGTTCGCGATAACCCATTTATAAAGGAGAAATCTTGATGGAATTTGACTCTATTGATGCAGTCAGGGAAGAAATTGATCAAGTGGATCAACAACTGGTGGCACTGATTGCCCGGCGTGGAGAGTGTGTTAAGGCCGCTGCACAGTTTAAACAAGACCGCGCCGCAGTACGCGCTCCCGATCGTGTCCAACAGGTGATTGATAAAGTGAGAGTTCAGGCAAAAGCGCAGGGGTTATCTGAGGAAATTATTGAGCAGGTTTACCGTGCGATGATTACGGCCTTTATCGATTATGAGCTGCAGCAGCATGGTGAATTGAAAGCGTAGTGAAGCGCCCGACAAAAAAGGGCTGCAATAGGTTAAAATTGCAGCCTTAAGTTATGAAAATTTCATTAACAAGAGGGTGCCTTGAGGCCCCGATTTCAATGCTGTGTGTCTTTGCCCGTATTATCGCGGTTGCGAAAAATGTGTGTGACGTTATTGGTATCTTTGAGTGCCATGCTTTGCTGAGTAGCGGGTTGCATGTTGTTCAGGACTTCTGCCATCGCTAGGCTAAGTGCTTTTTGGCGGCCAGAATCGGGCTCAACGGACGCCATCAAACGAAGCTTATCGAGCAGGGCGCTGTTCGTCACCGGCCCCTTTTTTTTCAGCAGCTGCAGTACGGCATCGCCCATGACGATATCAGTTAATCGTTCATCTTTACTTCTGTTCATACACGTTCTCTGGTTACCGCAACAGACCTGCGACAGGTAACAAAGTGGATTCAGTCTAACGTGAAATAATCTATGAGGCGGAAGCCACTTTGTCCGATGTCAGGTCGGTGCGCAAGTTCTCAGGATCATCGCTCGGAGGTAAACATCAGGCCAATTAACTGTTGGTAGTGCAACTCTTCTTCCGGGCTGTTGGCCTGTTCCAGTCGGCAAATCAGCTTGGTGCAGATCGTTTTGCGACTCAGTGAACGGCCTGAACGCAGTATTTCTCCAACGATTTTACCCAGGATTTCCTGCTGAGAAGGCAGGGAAGCCTCATTAAAATAACGCGTAATCGCATCCGACGTTGATAGCAGGTTTCTACCCTGACGCATGGTTCCATCCTCCAGGTTAACTAATGAGCACTAGGCCCACTAAAGTTATACAAAGAAAAGCCTGTTGTACAGGAATAAGGTTAACCATCAGGGGAGCTGTTTTTGCAAAAAGTGCTAGTCTATTAATTACAGATGCTTATGTAAAAGCACTCTTTTCAGGGCATTTAAACTTGATGTCTGGGCCAATAAGATAGAGATTGAGTTAACCTATGGTACTTAGTACTATAGATATTGCATGTGTGGACAAGGAGCGTCCTTATCGAATCACAGTCAGGAGACACCATGGCAATTTATGTTTTAAAACCATTCGACAGAAATACCAAAGCTGATGGGATTGACGACGGCAAGCTATGCATTGCAGTGTTAGAAGTTATCGCGGGTCGATATGAAGCTAATTTAGGCGGTGGGGTATATAAGAAACGCATTCCCTTAACCAAAGGTAAAAGTAGTGGTGCCAGAGCTGTCATTGCTTTCAAAATTGATAAGCTCCTCTTCTTTGTAAATGGGTATGCTAAGTCAGCAGTCAAAAGCACAATACGAGAAATGACCGAAACTGAACTGCTACTTTATAAGCAAGTTGCCAAAGAGTTATTCAACCTCACCACTGAACAAGCAAGACGAGCGATTAGGGCGGGGAAAATGCGAGAGGTGCAGTGTGATGGTTAATCACCTTAAAGATCTTCAGGAAATCGCACATGATTTCAATGAAATTGGCGTTATCTCAGATGATCTTAAAGAAAAAATTGACTCCAGGGTAAGATTGCGCGAGTTGCGAGCGACACTGCCTGTTCTGCCTATGATGTCGGGCCAGGCTATTAAAGAATTGCGTGAGCGTTTGGGCTTGAGTCAAGCAATGCTGGCGGCTTGCGTTGGAATGTCAGTCGCCACGATTATTAAATGGGAACGAGAAGAAAAAAAACCAAACGGCGCGGCGCTGCGTTTGCTCAATATTATTGATCGTAAAGGTTTGAGTGTTCTTCAGTAATACCAAAGCCCCTGAATCGGGGCTTTAAGTTCCTTATTAATTATTTGAAGCCCCAATGTGCTAATTACTATTACATTCCTGTAAAGGTCACTAATCACCATCTGTTGAACGTGTCAGCGTTTCCCACGCCTCGATCTCTGCATTCAACGCCACAAGTTTATCCTTCACCAGCTTTAATGCATCGCTGCCGAGCAGCAAATGTGCAGGCGGGTTATCGCTCTCAATGATAGCCAGCATCGCGCGCGCTGCTTTCACTGGATCACCAAGCTGTTTGCCGCTTTTCGCTTCTCTTGCCTGGCGGATAGGATCAAAGAGAGCGTTATAATCACTGATGCTGCGCGCGCTTCGCACCATTGAGCGGCCGCCCAGTCAGTACGGAATGAGCCGGGAGCAACAGCGGTGACGTGAATATTGAAGGGCGCAAGTTCTTTACTGAGGGTTTCTGAGATTCCTTCCAGCGCAAACTTACTCCCACAGTAATAACTAATGCCCGGCATGGTGATAAATCCGCCCATCGACGTAATGTTAAGAATATGTCCGCGACGCCGTTGGCGCATGAAGGGCAATACGGCTTTGATCATCGCCACGGCACCAAATACATTAACGTCAAATTGGTGGCGCATCTCCTCCAGCGAGGACTCCTCCATAATCCCTTCGTGTCCATAACCCGCGTTATTGACCAAAACATCAATTGGACCCTGATCAGCTTCAATGTCGGCTATAAGGTCATCAATAACAGCGAAATGAGTGACATCGAGTTCAAACGCCAGCGCATTTTGCGGATGGAGTTGTTCAAATGCCAATTTAGCTTCTACATTTCGCACCGTCCCGATCACGCGATAACCTTTGGCTAAGGCCTCCAGCGCCAGCGCACGACCGAAACCGCTGCTTACACCAGTAATCAAAAGTGTTTTAGAGGTAGACATCGTTTTTCTCCCTACATGAATGATGCATGCATAATATTCTCTGGAGGTCAGCGCTATAAGGCCGTATCTTCTGCTTTTATTGCCTAATCTTATGAATGAGGAGGGGTGGTGGTAGATTCAGAGGTGCAACAACGTACGGTGGAATTGCTTAAATCGCTCGCGCCGCATGAGGGCTACAATCTGACGGCACTTTCTGATGTGCGTATTTTGCGTTCAGATCGCCCACTAGCGCGCACGCCGGTGCTTTACGATCCCGGTATTGTGATTGTCTGCCAGGGCACTAAGCGTGGTTTCTTTGGCGATCAAATCTACCTCTACGATGAGCAGCATTATCTGGCGGTTTCTGTGCCGGTTCCCTTTACCATGGAAACCACTGCCAGCGCAGAACACCCGTTGCTGGCGATCTATATGCATCTTGATTTCAGTGTGGCGACAGCATTGTTGCTGGAACTAGAGCAACAGCAGGTGCCTTTCACGGCGAAAGCGGCGCAGAGCATGATGTCGAGCCCAATGGATCAAGCGCTGCGTGATTCAGTGCTACGTTTCCTGGCGGCCCTGAGTCATCCTTTGGATGCACAGATCCTCGGCCCCGCACTGGTGCGTGAGCTCTATTATCGTGTGTTAACGGGTGCACAAGGTCAGGCACTGCGTGCCGCGCTGACGTTGCAGGGGCAATTCGGCAAGGTGGGTAAAGCGCTGCGCCATATTCATGCCTGCTATGCCCAGACGCTCAATCTGGCGCAGTTGGCGGGTGAAGCAGGCATGAGCGTGCCAACCTTCAGCGCGCATTTTAAAACCATCACCCAGCAGTCACCGATGCAATACGTGAAATCGGTACGCTTACATCAGGCGCGAATGCTGATGGTGCGTCAGGAGATGACTGCGGTCTCGGCGAGCCTTGCGGTGGGTTATGAAAGCGCATCCCAATTTAACCGGGAATTCAAACGTCTGTTCGGGCTGCCACCGGCGGAGGAGATCAAACGCATGCAGCGCAATTTCGCGGTGCCACCTGCACAGCAGGCTTCTGCATTTGTCTCTTCGCATTAGGGCTCACAGAGTGGTTTTAAGCACCATTACCGCATAACAACAAATGTCATCAGTCGCATTGGTAAACACGCAATCCGTGGGATCGCCCAATTCCAGGCAATCACCGACGTTCATTTCAAACAGATTGTCGCCCTCCTGAAAGCGCAAAGTGCCTTCCAGCACCCAGATCAACTGACGACGTGAAAGGTAGGAAATCGCTGGCATTGGCACGTCAGTGTGCGGAGGGAGCTCTACACTCACGACATCCAACGGGATATCGCCAGGTGAAATATGGCGGCGAATGTAGCCGGTTTCTGGGTCTTGCCACACCGGTTGCTGTGCATGACGCAGCAACGTACCTGGTTGCACCTCGGTTAGCGCGATGAGCTGTGACATGCTCATAGCAAACGAGCCGGCGAGGCGAGCGAGAGACGTCGCAGTTGGGCTGCTCTCACCCCGTTCTATTTTATGGATCATCGCCCGTGAAACACCGGACTGTTCTGCCAGGTCGGTTAAAGACCAGCCGCGCTTCTCTCGTTCGATTTTAATGTTCTGACCAATGCGCGCATTGATGTCATCTTCTTTACTGGACAATTCATCTAACATAATGGATATCTACAATAGTAAACGAAACATCCACTATAGTGACGAGGCGGAAATCATGCAAATACGAGCAGCAGAAGAGGGCGATGCCGGGGCGATCGCGGACATCTACAACGACGCAGTACTCAACACCACCGCGATTTGGAATGAGAATACCGTGGATATTGCTAACCGCATCCAGTGGATGGCCACACGGCAGGCCGCGGGGTTTCCGGTACTGGTAGCGGTTAATGAACATGGCGTGATCGGTTATGCCTCCTATGGTGACTGGCGTCCCTGGGACGGCTACCGACATACCGTTGAACATTCAGTCTATGTCCATAAAAACGGGCGCGGCCAAGGGGTGGGCGGCATGCTGATGACCGCCTTGATTGAGCAGGCGCGCGAGCAGGGCAAACATATGATGATTGCCGGGATTGAGTCAGAGAACAGCGCTTCAATCGCGTTGCACAAGAAGCTGGGTTTCAGTGATGGCGGCAGATTAAATCAGGTAGGCTGCAAATTTGGCCGATGGCTCGACCTGACCTTTTTGCAGCTTCAGCTTGATGCAAGGCCGCAGCCTTAACTTAGTGTTTCTGCAAAACGTATTCACTGGGTAAGCTGTCGATATCCTGCATAATCCGCGATACATGCTTGCGCATGCGATTACGTGCTAAGGCGGCGCCTTTTGTCCCATCGAACGTTCAGCCAGTCGCCACGCTTTTGGCGACATTCCCGTCTCGCGTTTAAACGCATGGCTGAAGGCGCTTTCTGAAGTGTAACCCAGCGACTGCGCCACCACGGCCACCTGATCGGACTCCTCACGTAAGGCGCGTTCGGCTAATCGCATGCGCCATTGTGTCAGATAGGCAACCGGTGTCACACCCGCCGCAGTTCGAAACTGCTGAGCAAAGGTGGTACGTGACATGGCGCAGGCTTTTGCCAACTCTTCCAGATGCCAATTTCTTGCCGGATCGCCATGCATCAGTTGAAGCGCAGGCGCAAGACGTGCATCGCCAAGGGCTCGCAGCCAACTGGCGGGGAGTGCATCACAGGTTTGCAGATGAGCACGCAAAATCTGAATAAACAGCAGTTGCGCCAACTGTGAGGAGGCCAGTTGCGAACCCGGCTGTGTGGTACGACGCTCTTGTACTAACTGGTCCAGTAACCAACGGAACGAGGCCGCTTGCGGAGAGGCGGCAGGGACATGAATCCATGGCGGCAAAATGTGCGTCAATAAACGGCCACTGGTGGGATTCAGCAGGACATGCCCACCGATATGCGCAAAATCATCCCCTTCACCAATGGGTGCATGAGGTTTTCCGGCACCGAAAAACACACTCATGGCATCAACCGGCTCTACGCCGGGCTCGCTGGACAGCACAAAGGCGCGTTTTGCACTCAGTAAACCAACATCGCCGGTTGAGAACAGAATTGGCCTGGTGTCGTCGTCAAACTGAACCCAGCATTGTCCTTTCAGGACGGCGAAAAACTTAATCTTCTCGGGCGCAGGGAAACGTAACGCCCAGCGACCGCCCGCGCTAAAGCCTCCCGTCACCAGGGATTCCGCGTGGACGAATTTCAGGATGTCGGAAAAAGGGTCGTTTTGCATTTCCGTACTATCACGCAACTTACACGCACTATCAAGCATTCAAAATCCGGTCATGGCTGTTTACTCTGCTCAGTATCACAACAGCGAGGCATTTTTCATGACTAAAGAAACCGTTTTGGTGACGGGTGGTACCGGTTTTATCGCGCAACATTGCATTATTTCCCTGCTTAAACAGGGATACAGAGTGCGCACGACGGTGCGTTCAGCCCAGCGGGAGAACGAAGTGCGACAACATCTCCAGCAAGGAGGTGTAGAGCCAGGCGAAAACCTGACATTTGTCGTGGCAGATTTAATGGCCGATCAGGGTTGGGATGCGGCCACTCAAGGCTGTACTTATGTGTTGCACGGCGCATCACCTACACCATCCGGTGAGCAGGCCACCGAGGCCGATTGGATCAACCCCGCGATTGAGGGAAATTTACGCGTTCTGCGGGCGGCGAGGGATGCAGGCGTTAAACGCGTGGTGTTAACGTCGGCATTTGGTGCAGTCGGAGTCGGTCACGCGGCGGACTACCCGCGCCCATTTAAGGAGACGGACTGGACGAACCTGGACAGCGATTTATGGCCGTATCAACGTTCCAAAACCTTATCGGAACGGGCAGCCTGGGCATTTATTGAGAAGGAGGGGCGGGGTTTAGAGCTGTCAGCTATCAATCCCGTGGCTGTACTCGGACCTGTGCTGGGCGCAGACTACTCACACTCAACCCGGATTATCAAAGAGATGTTAGAAGGGCAGCCGGGTTGTCCTGATATCAACAGCTGTTTTGTGGATGTGCGGGATGTCGCCGATTTACACGTCATCGCTATGAAGCACCCAGCAGCCAGGGGGGAGCGATTCCTTGCCAGTTCGGGCCATAGTTTGCGTCTGGTGGAGGTAGCCCATACCTTGAAAAAGTCACTGGGTGACGCCGCCCGCTGCGTATCAACGATCGAACTCACGGATGAGAGTGTGCGGGCTGCTGCAGATAAGAATCCAGTGATGATTGGGATGGTGAAATTGTTGGGGGTAGATATGAACGTCACGGCAGAGAAAGCGATGTCTGTGTTGGGCTGCTGTATGGCTATAGGTGTATGGCTGACTCGCAGCTGGAAAGTGGATTTGCTGGAGAGGGCCCTCACCGGCTGGCAGGTGAGACAGAGCGTAGGAGACGACGTCAGTGATCATAGTAACATCC
>NZ_CAJCKS010000159.1:0-11119 GCF_903970985.1 Pantoea sp. ME81
GTTGCCTTTTTCATGCATCCACATCGCCTGTGAGTCAAAACCGTAACCGGTAACGCTGCTGTGCCACAGGTTGCTATACAGCTGCACCTGCTGGCTGGCCTGCCAGTCCAGAGAAACACCTGCCTGCTTCTCTTTACCCACCTTTTGTACCGCCACCCCGCCCGTCATATTGGGCTTGATCAGATAGTTAAGGCTGGTGCCTGCCGCCATCTCGCCATGCTGCTGATTGCGCTTATTGCTCATCAGCGCCGTTTGTTGACCGGCAAACAGGTTGTAACGCAGACGTTGGTCAGGATTACGCCAGCCTGCGGGTTTATTAACAGTTTCAACGTTACGGCTGGTCTCCTGACCATCCTCCAGAATGCGCACTTCCACTTCATAAATACCGCCCGGTAACGGAGCGGTATCCAATGCCTGTAAGCCAGGCTGCACCGGCTGCGAGTTAATCAACACGCCATTGCGATAAATCTCGGCAATCCCTTCACGGTTCGCCGTGACCCAAATCGGGTAAAGCGCAGGCGTATTGCCGTCTTTCATCAGGGTATCGCTGCTGCCCATCATCACACCTGCCAGCGTGGTCACACCGCTGCCGCGCGAATAGGGTTGGCGTAATACGCCCTGACTGTCGGGTGAAAAAAGTCCACCGCGATAAAAAGTGTGCTGGCTCTCGCGCATCAAATAGAGCGAGGTCACCGCATGCTGGGTTTCTGCATCTTTCGCGCCGCTGCGATCCAGCTGATATTGACCAATGGCGCTCCAGTTGCCGATGGCGGCTTCAAGCCCACCCAGCCAACCCATTGCTGCGCTTTGTTGCTGCCCACCGGAAAGATTGAGCTGGTTGGATAACAGCATGCCCGCACTGCTCTGTTCCGGCAGTGCATGCCACAACTGCTGCCCCGCGCTTTCCGGCAATGCGGAAGTGATCAGCGTTAACTGCGCATTGGCAAGGTTGTAATCCGCTGCCACTAAATTCCCCGGGCAACTGCTGTTGCATTGTCCAAGAGCCAGGGGCTGAGAAAACGCCGTTAACCAACGCTGACGCTCAGTTTCCGTCCATTCACTACTGCTGACATCGGTAAAATTCACGATCTGTACGCGCTCATCTTCACTCAACACAATGCTGGCATCACCCAGCAGTTTGCCATCCAGCATCACGCGCGCTGAGATCGGCGCATTGAAAAAATGCGAACGAAAATCCGCTGGCATCGCCGCCGCCTGCTGCGCCAGTGATGGTGCGCGCTGTGGCGCGACGGCATCGGCCTGCGCCGCTCCAGCAGAGCACAGCAACAGAGTGATACCGGTAAGTGAACGGGACAGAGTCATGGCTAAAGTCCAAAATCTAAGTAAAAAAAGGAGGAAGTCGCCCTCCTCCTTTTGGTCAGTGTTAAAAATCTCTGACGCTTAATCCATGCGTAGAAAGAGCTGGTAATCAGCGGCTGCCTTCGTCGTCTGGTACGCTGTCAAACATCATGGTGATAGCACCGCTGTATTCGCCTGCCGCTGGGCGGTTAGCGGAGGTGAAAGCCGTGGTCTGAGAAACGTTCATTACACGGGTTTTCTCCGTGCTGGCTTCGGTCGCATTCACAACTTCAACACCCTGAGCTGCGCCGACTGGCAATACCTGGTTGTAGACCTTCACAGTCAACGGAATCGGATCCGGGTTGCTGGAAGAGGTCAGCACCGCTGCATCCTGCAGATAGGCCTTGATGCCGCCATTGGCGTTCTTCATCTTCAAATCCTTGTTAAAAGCATTCAAAGACAGGTTGTTTTCATTCCAGGCCATACGCTGAGTTTCTGCTTCCCAACCGGTGCCAATCACGTAGAAGGTGTTGTCTGGAATTGAAGCTTCCACGTTGAACTGAACCTGTGCGGCCTGTGCAGCAAAGGAGGAAGCCATAATGATCGCCGCAGCGCTGATGATTTTTACTGACATGTTTAATTCTCCAAAGAATCGTTGATTAATAAGTGCTACCTGAAGACAGGGATTTCTTTTGCGTACCCTCATATAAGGTGTACTGCCAAACTTTTCCGGTATTAACCGGTTTTTCGAGCTTCATGCCCGGACGTAACTGATGGTTAGTTACGCTACTGCAATTTTTTAAACCTTTATCGCACTCTTTAAGCGAGTGGATAACAATACTGGCATTGCCATTATTACTGATTTGTAAACTGCGGTTGTTTTCCGTTATTTGGGTATCGAATCGCGCAGAGGCGGGCAGCACCGTAACAATGGTGCCAAACCCGGTTAATACCGTGACGCCTGCGCTGATTTCATTCTGATATTTCTTTGCTTCGTCTTTACTTAAACCAAATTCCTGCGCATCCTCTGGAATCACTGGAATATAACGCACGCGGTAATAGCGTTCTTTATCACGGCTACCGGTAAATACTAAACGGTTGCTCTGCATGCCCTTCGCCGGAATGATCAGGCGTGCCGGGCTGGAGATCAATCCTGTGCCGCTGCCTTTAATCAGCGCATTGGCATCGAGCTTATTTTCTGTATAACCGCTGCCGGTAAAAATCATTTCATCGACACTCACGCGCACAAATGCGGTGGCATCACCGGTATTATTAATTCTTTTCGCCAATGTGTTTTGCTTTGGCTGAATATATTCATTTAACTCACCGACGTTAATCATCGGTCCGGCAATCGCAGGCATCACCGCTAATGAAATAGCGGCAGCAAGAATAGCTTTTAACATGTGAACCTCATAAGCTTTAATTAAAAATCTCATGCTGCGCATCTGAATAAAGCATTCAGCCCTGGAGCGCCTGACTCAATCGGGATATGAACCTTAGTCATACTAAGTTGGTGGACTCCGCCACAGCGAGTAGGTGTACTTTACGGTTATGACGTCTTTTGATCCGCAAGAGCACTCTCAAAAAGGTTTTCCAAAAATATTCCTATCCGAGCTGATAACTGGCTCACAAAAAATGCAGTACACTCTTATTCATCCCGTTTATTAACACGAGTGTTAACAATGACAACCTTCTCCCGACATCACACTTCTATTGCGTTGCTGGACGATCATGCGCTGGTATTACGCGGCCTGAGTCTGGTCTTGGGTGAAAACCCGGACTTTCGTGTGGTAGGCAGTTTCACGCAGAGTAAAGATTTGCTGCAGTGCCTGAAGAGTGAAGAGGTCGATGTGGTGATCGTTGATTACGAACTGGAACCTTCTGACACCGATGGCCTAAACCTGATTAAAACCCTGACCCGCCTGCATCCGAAAACCGCGATTCTGGTGATTTCAGCACACTACAACCCCGCAACAGTGGCGCTGGCGATCCGCGGTGGTGCCAAAGGGTTTATCGGTAAAAATCGTCCGTTTGAGGAGATTCAAACCGCCGCGCTGGAAGTGAGCCGTGGCCGTACCTTCCTCGAACCGCAAATGGCACAGGAGCTGGCGCAACAGCAGCGTCACGGCGAAGTGTTACTCAGCGGCAATTACAGTGAAGAGAATATGCAGCGTGCCGTCAGCCTCAGCGCCCTTTCCCCGAAAGAGCAGGAAGTGATTCGCTGTTTTCTCACTGGCATGACGGTCACCGATATTGCAGAGAAATTCAATCGCAGTCTGAAGACCATCAGCGGGCAGAAGCAGAGTGCCATGCGCAAGCTGGGTCTCAAGGCCGACCATGAGCTGTTTATTATCAAAGATGAGCTTCTGAAGTCACTGCAGTTTTAAGTTCGGATAACCAGATCTCAGCCTGCAGCGGCGTCACGGGCTGCGCCGCTCGTAAATGGTTTTCAATCTGTTCCGCTGCGCTGGCCAATTGCAATAATTGATACATCTGCGCCGCACCGCGTAAACGATGCGCGTGATGCTGCATCTGCTGGTGCTCAAGGTGCTGGCAAGCATGAGCAAATTGCTCAACATCCTCAATCAGCCACTGTTTCACCTGCTCATCCAGAACTGGCATCGTGGGCGCTTGCGTTGCCACGCTATCGCGTGAACACCAGCGAGCCAGGCAATCCGCCAGCGCGGACAACACAATAGGTTTACTCAACACGCCATCAATACCGCTTAACTGGCACTGCTGATGATGCGCGGCATCATTCATCGCTGAAATCGCCACCAGCGGCATCGGCGGATTGCCGCGCTGTTTCTCTGTCATGCGCCAGCGGCGAGCCACATCGTAGCCGCTGATATCGGGCAAATTGATATCCAGCAACATCAGATCGTAATAGTTCTCCTCTTCCAACAGGTTAAGCGCCTGCTGACCGTTCTCCGCCCAATCCACGTCACAGCCCAGAGTCTGAAGTTGTGCACTGAGCATGCGTTGTGCTGCTGGGTGATCTTCCACCAGCAAAATTGAGGTTCCCACGCTGAACTGCGGCAGTGGCGACTCCGCTGGCTGGGTTTGTGCCGGGCAGATACGTAGCGGTAATTTCAAGGTAAAGGTGCTACCTGCACCGGGTGCACTGTGGCACTGCAGGCTACCCCGCATCAGTTGGGTCAGTTGCCAGCAGATCCACAGCCCAAGGCCACTGCCATCATAGTGGCGTTCTGCGCCGGTATCGGCCTGGGTCCAGGCGTCAAACACGCTGCATTGATCCTCAGGTGCAATACCGATGCCGGTGTCCGTCACCGCCAGTGAGATCATGCAGGTTTGGTCCGAAAAATCTTCGGCTTCCAGCGTTAAGGTGACGTGGCCTTTTTCCGTGAATTTGATGGCATTGGACAGTAAGTTATTGATGATTTGTCGCAGTCGATGCGCATCGCCCTGCACCCAGCGCGATTGCAAATGCGGTTCGATAATGGTGTTCAGCATCAGCTTTTTTTGCTGTGCCAGCGGCCGATAGCTGTCACACACCGCATCAATCATTTCGCTTAGAGCAAAGGGATAGTGCTCCAGCACAATGCTTTTGTGCGACAGTTTGCTGTGATCGAGAATGTCATTCAGCAAGCCGAGCAAACTCTTAGCCGAGGAATTCGCCAGCGCCAGATATTGTGCATGTTGCGTCGCCGTCACCGGACGATTGAGCAACTCCAGTGAAGCAATCATGGCATTCATCGGCGTGCGAATTTCATGGCTCATCATGGCGAGAAATTGCGTTTTGCGCTGCTCACTGGCCGTGGCCTGACGCCGAAGATAAAGCGCACGACGCAGCAAGAAGCCCAGCAAAAGCAGCAAAACCACGAAGGCCACTATCTCCCATTGATAGAGCGAGAAGATCACCCCCACTGTGGGATAACCCAGCTTTAAGTCACCCGCCCAGCGCTCATAAAGTGTATTCGCCTTCTCAGCCGGTATCGCCGCCAGGGCTTTGTTGATGATGCTGAGCAACTGTGGATCCTGCGCTCTCACACCCATGCTGATGCCGGCCATCAGCTCCGGAATCTGTCCGGCAATCGCCAGTTTATGCGAGAAGAAGCGATACAGCAGTGGACGCATCACCAGGTCTGAACCGAGTCCGAACTCCGCTCGATCGTCATACACCGCTTCAAACACTTCACGGGTGTGATCGAGCGGCAGCAACAGGATGTCGGGACGATGATGACGTAGCCAGCTTTCATAGAAGGTATCGCGCCGCACCGCCACGCGTTTACCGCTGAGCTGATCGAGCGATTGCACCGCGCCCGCACTATTATGGCTGATCACCAGCGCTCCGGTGGAGAGCCAGCGCTGGCTGAAGCGCCAATCCGTAAGCTGGTCTTGTTCCAGTAACGCCGGGGCAAGCGCGGAGATCAGGCGAGGTTCAAACGAGTTCCGCGTAGCGAGTACAAAGCGCAGCCCGGTCAGGCGACTGATTTCATCGAGATAATCCCGGCTCAGGCCAATGTGTTCCCCATCCTGCGCATAATCCAACGGCCAGCTGGCAATGAAGCTGTAAGGGATCTCAGGGTTATCCGCGATCCAGCGCTGCTCGTCCACGCTAAGCGGCAGCTTATTCGCCAGTAATAGTGATGAAAAACAGAGCCCTGCGAATAACAGCAGCAGGCTGAACAGACGAGCAAACATGATAGATAACCTGGCCGTTTGGGCGTTGGATGGCCGAAGCCACGCGCGAAAAAGTCCGGGTATTTGATGAAAATTTCGCCTGATTCACTACAAGAGCACTCTCAATACGCTTCGCTGAGCGGGCTATGCTGTTGAAGTTGCTGGCGCCAGTGCGCCATGAGTTCGACATCAATCGCGCATTGCTGCCGCAGGTGGGTTTCGATCTCATCGCTGATGTTTGCCAATGTATCGAGTTGATACATTAGCGCCACACCCCTGACGCGATGAATAAAGTAGATCATGTTTTGCTGATTTTGCTCGTCGCAGGCTTGGGCGAAATGGTCAAGATCCTGTTTCAGCCACACCTGCATTTCGCTGTTAACCGCCGGTGCCGTTGCCTTGCCTGGATAAAAGACTCCCAGCTTGCTGGCAAGATCGTTAAGTCGAATCGGTTTCACCAGCACATCATCCATGCCGCTCTCCTGACAACGCTGGCGATGCTCTGCGCCACTGATTGCTGAGATGGCGATTAATGGGGTGCGATCGCGCTGCTGTGCGCGTTCAAACTGCCGGATTTGTGTGGCGAGCCAGTAACCGTCTTTGCCGGGCAGGTTGCAGTCCAGCAGCATCAGATCGTAATAGTTTTCTTCTTCCAGCAAGCGCATCGCTTGCTCGGCGCTTTCTGCCAGCTCGTAATGGCAGCCCAGCTGTATGAGCTGGGCGGCGAGCACCTGCTGGTTAGCCGGATGATCTTCCACCACCAGCACGGAAATATCGGCGGCAATCGCCGTTAAAGCATTGGCTGAGGAATCGGCAGCGCCTGCTTCGCAGGGTAATAACGGCAGCTCACAGCGAAAGGTACTGCCCACGCCAGGCTCGCTATTCAGGGTTAATTCCCCGCCCATTTGCCGTGTTAGCTGACGGCACAGATACAAGCCGAGACCGCTGCCGCCGCGCAAGCGCGCGCCGCTGTTTTCGGCCTGTTGCCAGGCTTGAAACAGACGCTGCTGATCGCTGGGTGCGATACCAATGCCGGTATCGCGCACCGACAACATCACTTTGTCATCCTGCCAATGAGCTAATAGCGTAATTTCGCCGATGTCGGTAAATTTCACCGCGTTCGACAGCAGATTGTTGACGATTTGCCTCAGACGATGCGCATCAGCCTCAAACCACTGCCCTTGCAATGCAGGCTCCAATTGCAGCGTGAGCGCTAGCCCTTTGCGCTCTGCCGCCGGGCGCTGGCTGTCGCACACGGCGGCCAGCAGGGCGCTCAAGTCACAGGGCGCGAGTTGCAGTGGCATTTGTTGTTGGCTGATTTTACTGTGGTCCAGTACGTTGTTGAGCAGTTCCAGCATGTCCTGAGAAGCGGAGAGCGCCAGCGCCTGATACTCCTGCTGTTTCGCTGGTGTCGAGGGCTTATGTTGCAATTCCAGCGACGCAATAATGGCGTTCATCGGCGTACGGATTTCGTGGCTCATCACCGCGAGAAATTCACTTTTGGCTTGTTCGCTCTGCTGAGCACGCTTTTTCGAACGCCGGGCGCTGGCCAGCGCTAACAGAATCACAATCAGCATGATGGTGCCGATGGCTATCTGGAACGGGTAAAGATAAAGCAGCACGCTTAGCCGTGGCGTGCCGACTTCGACAATCGGAATCCAGCGCAGATAGATGCGCTGCACATCGTAACTGCTGATGTTCTCCATGGCTTTATCGAGAATCTCATGCAATCTCGGTGCATCAGGCGTCACGGCCATATGGATACCGCTGGCCATCTCCGGCACCTGCGCAGCAATGGCCAGCTTATCGATGTAATGGCGTTGCAGTACGGGCAGCATCACAATGCTGGAGGCAATCACAGCGGGGAGTTTACCTTGTTCCACCTGCTCAAGTGCCTCGGGCAACGAGTCAAACGTCACCAACTGAATAGCGGGATAGTGCTGACGCAGCCAGGGCGCGTAACCGCTGTTACGCAGAATGCCCAGCTTCTGCCCTTCCATCCGAGTGAGCGAACGAATGTGCACGGTATCAAACTTGCCGACGATGACCGGCAAAGTGTTGGTCCAGGATTGGGTCCACAGCCAGCGCTGGCGCTCTTCAGGCGTGAGCAGCTTTTCCAGCACCGAGGGCAGCAGCATCGGCGGATCGATCAGCGCCTGCTCAGGCGGCACGAACACGAAGCGTAAACCGGTGCGCTGCTCCAGTTCATCCAACACGGTGCGAGTTAAGCCGGTATGTTGCCCATCCCGAATGATCTCCTCAGGCCAGCGCTGTTCAATAGTGTAGGTGACAACCGGATGCGCCTTGATCCAGGCACGATCGGCATCCGTAAGCGCCTCATGATGCGGCAACTGCTGATAAACCTGCGCTGCGGCTGGCACTATGGCACAACAGGCCAGCACCAGCACCGTCAGAAATCCGTATAAAAGTGCCTTCATCCCAATTCCGCAGTGAGTAGGGTTTAACCAATATCGAATGTTTTCAGTCTACAACCAAACCACAAATTTACTGCACTTGCCTCTTCCGCTAAATCGCAGGCAAAAAAAAGCCCCGTAACATCCGTTACGGGGCTGCTGCGTGGCTATCGCAATAAAACTTATTCAGCCGGTTGGGTGCGGATCAGGTAATCGAACGCGCTGAGTGAGGCTTTCGCGCCTTCACCGCTGGCGATGATGATCTGCTTGTACGGCACCGTGGTGCAGTCACCCGCTGCGAACACGCCTTTCAGGCTGGTTTCGCATTTGGCATCGATAATGATTTCGCCCATCTTGTTACGTTCTACCGCGCCTTCCAGGAAGGTGGTGTTCGGCAACAGACCAATCTGCACGAAGATGCCGCTCAGCGCGATCTCGTGGCTGGTCTGGTTGTTACGGTCGATGTAGCTCAACCCGGTCACTTTGCTGCCGTCGCCTTTCACTTCGGTGGTCTGCGCATTCAGAATCACATCGACGTTTTTCAGGCTGCGCAGTTTGTCCTGCAGCACTTTGTCGGCGCGCATTTCGCTGGCGAATTCCAGCAGCGTCACGTGCTCAACCAGACCCGCGAGGTCGATAGCCGCTTCAACGCCGGAGTTACCGCCGCCGATCACCGCCGTGCGCTTGCCTTTGAACAGCGGGCCATCGCAGTGTGGGCAGTAGGTCACGCCTTTGGTGCGATACTGCTCTTCACCCGGCACACCCATGTTGCGCCAGCGTGCGCCGGTGGCAATGATGATGCTGCGTGATTTCAGGACTGCGCCAGACGCGGTTTCAATCGCGTGCAAGCCGCCCTCTTTCGCTGCGGGAATCAGCTTAATGGCGCTCTGGGTGTCGATGACGTCAACATCGTAGTCATCAACGTGAGCACGCAGTGAACCGGCCAGTTTCGCGCCTTCGGTTTTCTGTACGGAGATGTAGTTTTCGATGTCTACGGTGTCGAGCACCTGGCCACCAAAACGCTCGCCCATCAGGCCAGTACGGATACCTTTACGTGCCGAGTAAATCGCTGCCGCTGCGCCCGCTGGGCCGCTGCCGACGATCAGCACTTCATAGGCGTCACGCTTGTTCAGCTCTTCTGCTGCACGTTTCTCAGCGTTGGTGTCCACTTTGCCAACGATTTCCGCCAGGCTCAGACGGCCCTGACCAAACTCTTTGCCGTTCAGGAATACCGCTGGAACGCCCATCACGTTACGTTCGGTGATTTCGTTCTGGAACATGCCGCCGTCAATCGCGGTGTGGCTGATGCGTGGGTTCAGCACCGCCATCAGGTTCAGCGCCTGTACCACGTCAGGACAGTTGTGGCACGACAGCGAGTAATAGGTTTCGAAATGCAAGTCGGTATCCAGAGCAACCACTTGCTCCAGCAGGCTCTGCGACTCTTTCGAAGGGTGTCCACCGGTCTGCAGCAGGGCCAGCACCAGTGACGTAAATTCGTGACCCATTGGCGAACCGGCGAAGCGTGGGCCGCTCTGGCTGCCTGGGTTAGTGATCAGGAAAGAGGGTTTACGAACCGGACGATCATTCTCTTCACGGAAGCTGACTTTTTCTGACAAGCTCGCGATATCGGCTAACAGAGAACGGATCTCCGCAGATTTAGCGCCATCATCCAGTGTGGCAATCAACTCAACCGGTTTCGTTAATTTCTCAAGGTAAGCCTTGAGCTGTGTTTTTAAATTGGTATCGAGCATAGTGAGTTCCTGTCAAGAAAATCGGGTGCCGTAGCACCCGATTGAGAAAGATCGAATGGCTGGGTGTGACTTAGATTTTGCCAACCAGGTCCAGAGATGGAGCCAGTGTTGCTTCGCCTTCTTTCCATTTAGCTGGGCAAACTTCACCTGGGTGAGAAGCCACATACTGAGCCGCTTTGATTTTGCGGATCAGGTCAGATGCGTCACGGCCAATGCCTTCAGCGGTGATTTCGATAGCCTGGATGATGCCCTGTGGGTCAACAATGAAGGTACCGCGATCTGCCAGACCTTCGTCTTCGCGCATGATTTCGAAGTTGCGGGTCAGTGCGCCAGTTGGGTCGCCGATCATCGCGTATTTGATTTTTGCGATGGTTTCGGAAGAACCGTGCCAGGCTTTGTGGGTAAAGTGCGTGTCAGTAGAAACAGAGTAGATGTCTACGCCCAGTTTCTGCAGTTCTTCGTGATGGTCTGCCACGTCACCCAGCTCAGTTGGGCAAACGAAGGTGAAGTCAGCCGGGTAGAAGAAGAATACACTCCATTTACCTTCAACGTCTTTCTCGGTTACGTCGATGAATTCGCCGTTTTTGAACGCTGCGTTTTTGAATGGTTTGATTTTGGTATTAATGATGGACATGGTGACCTCCGTTAAAAGATGTGATGCAAGTTACAGTTTTTCCGGGCCAACTTCTAATATGCAGTCGTTATCAATCAGATAATCAAAAGCTATCAAAGTGCTGATGCCAGATTCCATGCGGCTTGCCGCGGCATTCTACACAGAAAGCCTGATGATTTGACAGGCTTTATCTTTTTTCGTCGGCTAGTGTTACCTGGTGTCGCCATTTGTGACGACCGCCATTTATGGCAAAACTAGGCATTAATTTGCACCCCACGAAAATCCTGCTTTGTTGTAGGGGTTGCCATTTAAAGCGACCGCCACGCTACATACCCTTGTTTATGATGGAGCCCGTGCTTGGACATTCGATTATTTGAGGAAGCCGACCGCCCTTTTCT
>NZ_CAJCKS010000160.1:0-10989 GCF_903970985.1 Pantoea sp. ME81
CAAAAGCGCGGCCCCAGGATGCTACCAGAGTTCAGCGCCAGCTGGCTCTTCAACTGATCATTGTTTCCTCACTGCTGCTGGCAGGGCTTAACAACGGTACGCCCTGGATCATGGTGAGCATTATGACGGTATTCACCCTGCTCAGTTTTCTTAGCACGCTTGGCGGAGGAAAAGCCCAGCCAAAAATGGCAGAAATTTAATGCTGAAGTGAAATATTAAATATGACATTAGACATTTGGTGCGGTGAGTCCAGCATGCAATTGCTAAATCTAAAATAGTCGGTAACGTCGTGGCTTCATCTGCTAATAAAAATAAGCGAGCTTAATTAATGAGCAATATCCAGTCTTCATTCCTTTCTTACACCGTGGACAACGAGACATTTGAAGGTTATTTAGTTTATCAGGCTGATAATAACCCTGCTCAACCGGGCATTGTTATTGCGCCCAACTGGATGGGGGCTACCGCGGATGCTGCTGAACAAGCCAAAGCCATTGCTGCCCACGGCTATGTGGTGCTGGTGGCTGACCTGTACGGTCAGGGTCAACGCCCCACTAACGGCGAAGAAGCGGGTGCGATGATGATGGCAGTGAAAGACACCCCCGCCGAAGTGGCGCGCATGCAGGCGGCGCTCAGCGCATTGCGCACGCAAACTACGGCTCCCGTTAATGCGGATAAGGTAGCGGCTATCGGTTTCTGCTTCGGCGGCCACTGCGTGCTGGAGCTGGCACGCAGCGGCGCGGATATCAAAGCGGCCGCCTCTTTCCACGGCACTCTGGATACCCAGGGCGCTTATGACAGTCATACTATTCAGGCTTCACTGCTGGTGCTGGATGGCGCGGCCGATCCCCTGGTGCCGCGCGAGCAGTTAGCCGCCTTCGCCAATGAGATGAACAGCAAGGGCGTTGACTGGCAGCTGGTGAGCTTTGCCGGTGCGGTGCACTCCTTCACCGATCCGAAAGCCGATAATGCTGGCGTGTCGCAGTATCATCCGGAAGTGACGCAGCGTGCCTTCAAACGCCTGTATCAATTGCTGGATGAAGTGTTTTAATGACGCGGCGGGAGGATGACTAGCCTCCCGCTATTTCCCCCGTCTTTCAGCGCACGCGTAAAATCCCGCCATCAATATCCGCTACACCGGTTTTGCCGCAAAACGCCATCGACAGATCAAACTCGTTACGGATGATGCTTAGCGCTGTGGTCACCCCTTCTTCACCTAGCGCCCCCAATCCATACAGCATACTGCGCCCGATATAAGTGCCTTTGGCGCCTAACGCTATGGCTTTTAATACATCCTGCCCGGAACGAATGCCGCCATCAAAATGCACTTCTATTCGATCGCCGACCGCCGCCACAATTTCCGGCAGCAGTGTAATTGACGAAGACACGCCGTCCAGCTGACGCCCACCATGGTTGGAAACAATCAACGCATCGGCACCCGCTTCGATCGCCAGTTGCGCGTCAGTGGCATCCATTATGCCCTTCACAATCAACTTGCCGCCCCAGTGCCGTTTAATCCATTCGATATCTTTCCAGGAGAGCCGCGGGTCATACTGCTGTGCCGTCCACTCCACCATCGAGTCAATGTTATCCACACCGCTTACATGCCCGATGATATTGCCAAAATTACGATGTCTGGTATTCAACATCTGCCAGCACCAGCGCGGTTTAGTGGCAATATTGAGCACATTGCGCAGGGTCATTTTGGGCGGCGTGGAAAGGCCATTCTTAATGTCTTTATGGCGCTGACCAAAGACCTGCAAGTCCATGGTCACCACCAACGCGCTGCAGTTAGCTGCTTTAGCGCGATCGATCAGATTTGCCACAAACTGCCGGTCACGTAATACATACAGCTGAAACCAAAATGGATGTCCCTGCGTGGCCTGCGACACAGCTTCCAGCGAACAGATGCTCATGGAAGAGAGCGTGAAAGGAATGCCGAATTTTTTGGCTGCGCGTGCCGCATGAATTTCACCATCGGGATGGATCATGCCGGTCAGCCCGGTGGGGGCAATCGCCACCGGCATCGCGACCTCGTGCCCCATCATTCGGCTTGCCGTGCTGCGTTCCGCAATATCCACCGCGACACGCTGACGAAATTCGATGCGGCGTAGATCAGCTTCGTTGGCGCGATAGCTATATTCCGTCCAGGAACCTGCATCGACATAGTCATAAAACATCTTTGGCACGCGTTTACGTGCCAGTTGCCGTAATTCTTCAATACAGGTAATGGTCACTTTTCCACCTGATAAAAAAGCGGCTAAACAAAATAACATTTAGCCGCCTGCGATCACGCAAATACACACACAGATAACTTACGATTTCTCGTAGTCGGTATAGGCATTCTGTAGCACGATATGATCGGCAATATATTTTGCATCATGCCACACGCCATAAATAAAGGAGGAGGCGCGATTCACCAGATTCGGTAAACCAAGGAAATAAATACCCCGCTCCGCAGAAATACCACGCTTATGGAAAGGCACGCCTTTCTCATCAAATGCATCCGCCTGCAACCAGCTAAAATCAAATTTAAACCCTGTCGCCCAGATAATAGAGGTGATACCGGCCTCGGCCAGGTTTAATTGTGTTAAAGGATTAATCAGGCATTCTGGATCGGATAATAACGCCCAGGCCTGTGGCTCCAGCGGCAGATCCAGACCATTACGCTCGATATAAGCATCGGCATCACGTAGTACGTCGAAATAAGCTTTATCACCTTCTGCAATATTCTCAGCCAGGCCATCAGCAAAGCTCAACACGCCGTTATCCCATTGCTGAGTAATACCCACCAGGGTAATGCCCATATGAGCCAGACGACGAAAATCAACCGTTTTACCGCCTTCATAGCCGCTCACGGCAAAGGCAACGTGCTGTTTTTTCGGCTTGATTTTCACTTCATCCCACAAGCCTAAAGCACCCAGCCACCAGCAGTAATCTCGGTCACGATAAGAGCGTGGTGGTCGATAATGTTCGCCGACCGACAGATAGACTTTGCGGCCCGTTTTACCCAGCTCTTCCGCGATTTGTGAGCCTGACGCGCCCGCGCCCACCACCAGCACGCCGCCTTCTGGCAACTGCTGCGGGTTCTTATAGGAAGAGGAATGAATCTGATGCAGGTTGGCACTGTCCGGCACGATTTGCGGGAATGAAGGCTTCTGGAACGGCCCTGTTGCCGCCACCACATTATCTGCTTCAAATTCTCCCATAGAGGTCAGCACTTTGAAGCCGCTACGTCCCGGCAGACGTTCAACCTGATGCACTTCAACGCCAGTGCGCACCGGCGCATTGAGCATTTTGGCATAATCTTCGAAATATTGAGCCATGCGCTCTTTAGGAGGAAAAGCTTCCTGAGAAATATTATCGAATTTCATTGAAGGAAAACGATCGTGCCAGGCGGGGCCATTGGCGACCAGTGAATCCCAACGCTCTGAACGCCAGCGCTCTGCAATGCGGTTACGCTCAAATACAATATGCGGGACACCCATCAATGAAAGATGTTCACTCATTGCAATGCCCGCCTGACCTGCACCGACAATTACGGTATTAATTTTTTCTACTGACATGTGGAATCCCTAGATAGATTTTAACGCGATGGGTTATTCATCATCGTAATCATTGTTCGTGTTAACGCTAAGCAAGCATTTTTAATTCAGCGCTTCGGTAAAACCAAAGCGCACAGGTTCATGATTAGTGGCGGGCTTCAACGTTTAATATCTTCCCAAGGCCCAAAAACTTATTCGCAATAATCAGCATGGCTGCCGTTACCGCAATATAAATCACTGACAGCGCGGCCAGCGTTGGGTCGGCAAATTCACGCACATAGTTGTACATGGCGACCGGCAAGGTCTGTGTTGCCTGGGTGGTAATAAACAGCGACGCGGTAAATTCATTAAAAGAGAGAATCGCAGCAAACATCCAGCCACCAAACAGGCCCGGTAAAATCAACGGCACCGTAATGGTCCACACGACCCGCAGTGGCGAAGCACCCAGACTGGCTGCCGCCATTTCAATACGCTGTTCGAGGTTCTTGAGCGAAACGTAGACGCTGCGCAATACAAATGGCAGCACCAGCACAATATGGCAGAAAATCACCAGCGGATAGCCGCGCCCGAGGCCCAGCTGTGAGACCAGCATCAGCAGTCCTAAACCGATAGTGAAATGCGGGATAAACAGTGGCGACAGTAAAATGCCTTCCAGTACGCGCTTACACGGAAAGGAATAGCGCTCAATGGCAATCGCCAGCGTTGCACCAATGATCACTGCCAGCGAAGATGCCCACGCGGTGACGATCAGTCCGGAATAAAAGCCGTGACGAAAATCATCGTAATTCACCGCACGCTCGAACCAGCGCAGCGACCAGCCTTTGGGCGGGAAAAACAGGACCGCAGTGCTGCTGAACGAAGAGATAAACACCACAATGGTGGGCAGCATGACAAAAATGAGGATGGCGGCCACCAGCAAACGTCCGGCCAGCGTCACCAGTTTATCGTTCATCGAACGGGTCATATTAATGTTCTCCCATAGCGTGCAGGAAGCGGGTCAGGCGTTTCAATGCCATCAGCAGCAGGATGGTCAGAATCAAGCCGGCAATACTCAGCGCGGCGGCAAACGGGAAGTTCATTGACGAGAAACCAAGCTGATACACCATGGTTGCCACGGTGCTTACGCGTCCGCCACCAATCAACTGAGGCGTGGCGAAAGCACTAAAGGTCCAGGCAAATGCCGTGGTCAGACTGGCCACGATACCTGGGATCGATAGTGGAATCGTCACCGTCAATAAGGTACGAACGGGTCCGGCACCGAGACTGGTTGCCGCTTTTTCATAGTCAGGGTTAATATGCGACAGCGCCGTGGCCAGCATCAGCACCATGATCGGCATGGTGACGTGCACCAGTGCTACCACCACGCCGCTCTGGGTGAACATAAACTGAATCGGTTTTGAGATGATGCCGAGCGCCAGCAGCAGGCTGTTCAGGAAGCCACTGTTTCCCAACACGATAATCCACGAGTAGGTACGCACCACTTCACCGAGAAACAGCGGCGTAATCGCGATAATCAGAATCGTCGATTTGATCCAGGTGGTGCGCGTGCGCACCAGCGCATAGGCCAATGGGTAACTCATCAGCAGGCCAAAGATGGCAGTTTTGGCACTTAACATCACCGTGTTAATAAAAGCATCGGCGTAAATGCTTTTCAGCAGTCCGTTAAAGTTAGCCAGGGTAAATCCGCCCACGTCGAGCGAACCGGGAATATAAGCCCGCACGCTAAACTGCATCACCGCGAACATGGCCACAACCAGTCCGAATGCTGTCAGTGTGGCGGGAATAATGAACCAGGGTAAGAATGTCGGTTTTCTCGTCATAGACGTTGCTGCCTGAATAAAGTATTGCTTGTGGGCGCCCTGGAGGCCGCCCGTGATGAACGAATCAATGAGACATGATGTTTTCAGAGAACCACTGACGCCATTCGGCCGTTTTCTCGGCACGCAATTGCGGATCGGTGTTGATGGTGGCATTCCACTGCGCAGGCGTGGTCAACATGCCAGGCAGTTTCGCCAGTTCTGGATCGATATGCGCGTTGGTCACCGTTGGGCTGCCGCGATAGATCTTCGCCACCTGCTCCTGAATTTCCGGTTTCAGCGCGATATTCATAAACTTGTAGGCCAGATCCGCGTGTTTGGTCCCTTTGTTGATGCCCACGGTATCCACACCCAAAATGGCACCCTCTTTTGGTATTGCCAGTTTGATGTTCACCCCTTCGGCCATCATGCTGTAGGCATTCATCGACAGCATCACCTGCACAGGTGTTTCACCGGTGGAGATCAACTGCTGGCTGTTGGCGTCATCGGTATAGAAGGATTTGATGTTCGGGATCAGCGCTTTCATCTTCGCTTCGCCCTGCTGCCAGTGTGCGGCATCAGCACCGGAGAGTTTGGCGGAAACGGCAATGATATGGCTTGGGTCCCAATCTGGCAGGGCCAGCGTGCCCTTCAGCTCTGGTTTCCACAGGTCATTCCAGCTGGTGAAGGTTTCACCTTTCGGTACCAGATCCGGGCGATAGCCGATGGTATAGACATAGCCCCACACGCCAAGGTGATACGGGCTGACCTTCGCCTGCTCAACCAGATTCACCGCGTTAGGAATTTTGCTCATATCGAGCTTTTCAAACAGGCCGCTGTTGGCATACAGATAGCCGACGTGCGCGGTGGTAAAGGTCACATCCGTCTCCGGAGTGCCACCCGCCAGCTTGGCTTTGTTCAAACGATCAATGGTGCCGCCGGTGACAAACTGCACCTCGACGCCGGTTTCTTTGGTGAACTCTTTGGCGATGGTTTCATCAATCAGGTCTTTAAAGCTGCCGCCCCAGGTGCTGACAATCAGCTTGTCGGCGGCCATTGCATTACCTGCAGTTAATACACTCGTCGTCAGCAACGTTAAGGCAAAAATCTTACGCAACATATTCTCGTCCCCAATGAATGAAATGGCTGTAACAGCAATGTGAAACGCGATGCACCAAAACAGTGCTATCGGACTCTTCTGGTGTTGCTGGGATAATGCCGTCGCGAGGTGATTCGGTAAAACAGCCTTTTCCTCGCCCTTGCATCAGAATTTCTGAGGCTAAAAAGGACGCTGCTTTACAACGGATTTTCTTAACCAGTGATGAGGCAGAAGCGAATGGGCGTGACAGAGCGGTCAGGCGATTATGCTGTTAACCGGCCTCTGGCATGATTAATGCAGGGTCATCGGGACTATTAGAATGACTGGCGCGACATGATCGCGTCGGCGATCCCAGGAGAATCTGCATGCTCAGTCGCATCACCCAGCGTCAGCTGGAATACTTTGTCGCGTCCGGTGAGGCCGGAAGCATTATTGGTGCCTCGGAACGTATTCACGTTTCATCACCGTCGATTTCCGCAGCTATTACACATATTGAATCTGAGCTGGGGGTGCAGCTGTTTGTCCGCCACCATGCTCAGGGCGTCTCCCTGACGGCTATTGGTCATCAAGTGTTAAAAGAGGCCAAGCTGATTCTGGATCAGATGAACAATCTCTATACCATCGCCTCTGAGTCACTCAACAACGTGCGTGGTCCGCTGCGTGTGGGCTGTCTGGATACGCTGGCACCGATGCTGACGCCGGAACTGGTGTTTGGCTTTGGTCGCGCATTTCCTGGCGTACGTATCACCCTCGTCGAAGGCAACCACGAGCAATTGCTGAAGCAATTACGCTTGGCAGATATCGACATCGCCCTCACTTATGATTTAGTGCCGGCCAATGACGTGGCGTTTAAATCCCTGGCGCAGTTGCCGCCGTATGTGATGGTGGGCGAACATCATCCATTGGCGACACAATCGGCGGTAACCATTCAGGACCTGGCAACGATGCCGATGGTGTTGCTGGATATGCCATGGAGCCGCGAATATTTCCTCGGCCTGTTCAGTGAAGCGGGTGTGGCGCCAAATGTGGTGATGCGCTCGAGCAATATGGAAGTGGTACGCGCCATGGTGGCCAACGGCGTCGGATTTGGCATTGCCAACGTGCGCCCGAAAGCGCACCTGTCACAGGATGGCAAACGACTGATCCGGGTGCGCCTTGCGGGGGTGAACAAGCCGATGCAACTCGGCTATGCCACCATGGCTAACACCCAGCAATCCATGGTGGTGAACGCCTTTGCCGAACGTTGCCAGATGTTCATCTCCGATCAATACATTCCGGGCATGGCAGCCCCGAGCTATTTCGACCCGCAAGTGGTGCGCGTGGCCTGAACCCGCTTAGTATCCGCGTTCCGGGAACACCTGATTGGATACCGCTTCCCCGCGCGCGGCGCGCTGAATATTTTCAGCAACCTGTAACGCTGCGCTGGCGGGAATGGCGACCGAGGCCAGATGGGGGGTGATTAACACATTCTCCATACGCCACAACGGATCTTCCGGCGGCAACGGTTCGCGGTCAAACACATCCAGCGTAGCTTCGGCAATATCTCCCAATTGTAGCGCGCAGGTCAGCGCAGCCTGATCTACAATCGCGCCGCGTGACACATTGATAAAGGCCGCCCCCTTTGGCAGTTGCGCCAGCCGTTGTTGGCTGAGCAAACCGGTGGTACTCGGCGTTAATGGCAACATCACGACCAAAATGTCGCTCTGACTGAGGAAATCATCCAGCGATGCCAGCCCGCTGCTGCATTCAATACCGGCAATGGTTTTTTGTGAGCGTGACCAGCCGCGCACAGCAAACCCCTGCCGTGCTAATTCCTGCGCCGCAAAAGCCCCCAACTCTCCCAAACCCATCACGCCAACCCGTACGCTTGATGGCACCCGAGGATGAAGGTAGTGCCAGCGCCGCTCGCGTTGCGCCCGTTCAAATGCCGGGATGTCGCGCGCGTAGCGCAGCACCGCGAACAGCACATAGCCAGCCATCATCCTGGCCATATCAGGATCGGACAGGCGGATAATCGGGATATCCGGCAGGTCATCGCGACCTACCAGCGAATCAACACCCGCACCGAGATTCACCAACAGCTTGAGATTGCGGTACGGGGCAAAAAAACCGTGCGGCGGTTTCCACGCCAGCGCGAAATGCACGTCATTGGCGTCCAGAACCTCCTCTGCTCGGCAAATTGTGACACCGGGGAGATGTGGGGCCAGCAGTGCTGACCACTCGGAGTAACTGTCAAACTCGCTGTAAAACACTAGAGTTGTCATGCCACATCCGCCTTAATTAGCGTAACCACCGCATCAATGGCCAGTTCGTAGCCCAACACGCCGAGTCCAGCTATCACACCGGTTGCCGCTTTGGACACCATGGAGTGATGGCGAAACGGCTCGCGCTTCCAGATGTTACTCATGTGCGCTTCGATGATCGGGCCATCAAACATCAGCAATGCATCCAGAATTGGCACTGAGCTGTAGGTCAAACCGGCGGCATTGATGATCAGCCCAGCGGCGTTTTGTCGCGCTTCCTGAATCCAGTCGACCAGTACGCCCTCATGGTTACTTTGACGAAAGTGCAATACCACGCCATGTGATGCTGCGCGGCGCTGGCAACGTTCACCGATGCTGACAAAACTCTCGCTGCCGTAGGTGCCGTTTTTATCCAGGCCGTACAAATTGGCATTGGGTCCATTCAGAAAATAGATTTGCTGTGACATGAAAACTCCTGATTAAACGTGCGGACGCGTTGCGGCCATTGCCGGATGAGCATCAAAACGGGCGAACCATGCGGCAGTCAGCGGATAGCTATCACGCCAGTTAAGCGTCGCGAAACGAAAATCGAGATAGCCCAGTGCACAGCCAATCGCAATCAAACCAATATCATCAGGCTGCTGGCTGAATTGCGAAACCTGTCGTTCGATTTCTGCCAGAGCGGCGGTGACTTTTTTTAACTGCGCGTCGGCCCAGTTTTGCCACTGTTTCTCTTCCGGACGCGCGCTAAATTCATAGCGTGCCAATAAAGCGGCATCGATTAAGCCATCGCCTAATGCCTGTCGTGTCAGGCTTTGCCAGCGTGCATCCCCGGTTGCGGGGAACAGCGTGCCTTGTGACAGCGTGTTCAGATATTCACAAATGACGCGGCTGTCATAGAGACACAGCCCATGATGGGTTCGCAATGCGGGCACTTTCGCCAGAGGATTAAACGCCGCGATCCGTTCATCCCGTTCGACAGGATGTGCCGCCGAATCCAGCCACGCGATCGCGTCAGCTAACCCCAGCACCTGCGCACAGACCATGACTTTACGTACATACGCCGAGGTGCTGGCGTAGAAGAGTTGCATCATGACGCCACCTGCAGCAGAACTTTGCCAATGTTGGCGTTGGCTTCAAGAATGCGATGGGCGTCGGCGGCCTGTGCCAGCGGTAGTGTCGTATGAATGATCGGGGAAATCTTTCCGCTCGCCATCAGTGGCAACAGGTGTTTGCTGATGTTCTGCGCCAGCCGTGCTTTCTCTGCGGCGCTTTTGGGACGCAAGGTGGATGACGTCAGGCTTAACCCTTTGCGCATCACCAGTTGTAAATCGAGTTCAATTTTCGCCCCCTGCATAAACGACAAACTCACGTGGCGTCCGCCGGGTGCCAGAGCGCTGAGGTTGCGCGCCACGTAGTCGCCGCCCACGTTATCCAGTACCACATCCACACCGCGGCCCTGGGTTTCATCCTCAATAACGGAAACAAAGTCTTCGTGATGTCGGTCAATGGCACGACAAACACCGAGTTGCTGTAGCGCGGCGATTTTATCGGCACCGCCTGCGGTGGCGAATACCTTTGCTCCGCACGCCTGAGCGCATTGAATCGCAAAGGTCCCGACGCCGCTGGCAGCACCATGGATCAATACGGTTTCACCCGGCTGCAGACGGCCCAGCTCGAACAGGTTGTGCCAGACGGTAAACGCGGCTTCCGGCACGCCAGCGGCATGATCCAGCGGCAAGGTATGCGGGACGATCAGGCAGAGTTCGGCACGCGCGACACAATAGTCGGCATATCCGCCACCGTTGAGTAACGCCATGACGGCGCACCCGATCGCCGGGTATTCGACCCCCGCGCCGAGTGCGACCACGGTGCCTGAGACTTCCAGCCCGAGAATATCGGTGGTGCCTGGCGGTAGCGGCATACCGTTACGCTGCATAATATCCGGGCGATTAACGCCGGCACAGCTGACGCGAATCAACACTTCTCCAGCCGCCGGTTGTGGCACAGGACGGCTGACTGATGCCAGTACTTCAGGACCGCCGGGCTGGCGTGCTATTACGGCGTTCATCATTTCAGGTAACATCGATTATCCTTGCTTCGCCGCGCTAAACGCACAAACACCTTCATCATCAACGCTCACGCCCACCACACTGCCTACCGGCCAGCGCGTCAGGGATTCGAGTCCCGATTGGCGCGCAAATAATGCCGCGCTGCCCAGTGCTGGTGCATCAAGATGCACATCCACATGATCGCCCTGGAATACATGGGTAATCACTGTGGCACTGAACAGGGAGTGTGGGCTTAGG
>NZ_CAJCKS010000161.1:0-10965 GCF_903970985.1 Pantoea sp. ME81
GTCCCGGTTCATGACCACTGCAATGGTGGTCTGGCGTGCATTGATCGGGATTGTGCGCATTCACCGGTAATACATGTTCATCAACATGATCTCCGTGTGGATGATGAAGATGGCCGTCGTGCAAGTAATCGATATGTCCTTCATGGGGAATCGCGGTATGACCACAGTGCGCACCATGTTGATGGTCATGATGTTGGTGATGCTGCTCTTTACAATCACTCATTTACTGACTCCATATCCAGAGATGTGGCGCAAATAGCGGTTGCCGGATCCTTGCCCGGCAACCCCATAACTATAGATCAGTCCTTCCTTCATGAGAGACGTGCGGTAGTGTGAGCGAGGTTAAATTCCTAAAAATACTCGCAGTAATCTTATCTATGCAAACTGGTATTACCTTCCCTGACTGACTACACCTTAAACGTCCTTGTTATCTCCTTAACGTCCTTTTCGCATCCTTGATGCGACCTTATTGACTTGTGTTGCTGCGGTGTCATGCGCAAGTCACATCTTTTACGCGTCAGGCACAAAGCGTCTGACTCATCACGGAGTGGATGATGAAAAAACGCAAATCCGCACTTTCCCTTGTCGCGATAGCGACCATAAGTACCCTGCTGGCAACACCTGACGCTGAGGCGTGGGACAGCTTAACGGTTTTTGGTGATAGCCTGAGCGACGGTGGCAATGTTGGGCGTTTTACCGCCGACGGCGCGCAGCATCCGCTGTACGATGAAATTTTGGCAACGCATCTGGGTGAAAATCTACTGCCTTCCGATTTAGGCGGCAGTAACTATGCCCAAGGTGGTGCTGTTGCGGTATCTGCTTTGGATCCTGATTTGAACACCCAGGACCAGCTGGCGACCTATCTGCAATCCACCGGTGGACGCGCTGACAGCAACGGCTTGTACATTCATTGGGTCGGTGCAAATGATATTGCCGCCGCCGTCACCAATCCGCTCACCGCACGTGAAACCATTAGCAACAGCGCAATTTCTGCGGCTTCCCAGGTCAAAACGCTACTGGATGCGGGCGCGGGAGCGGTCATCGTGCCCAATGTTCCACAATTGGGGCTGACGCCCTACATGGTGCAGATCGTCTTGAGTACGTTTGGAACATCAGCCATGGTCGCGGCTTTTCAGTCGCTCGATAACGCTGCCACACCGGATGCTGCCGCCCGCCAACAGGCGGTGAAAGAGGCCTTTACAGCCGCCGCCGGACAAATTTCGGGCGACCCCACGGCGCGTGAAGTATTGGCTCAACAGCTTTACGACGCCTGGCAAGCACTCAGTACTCAGGTGACAGCCTTGTCCGATGGCTACAACCAGCAGGAAGAGGCCCAGTTGGCCGCGTTGAAGGGCAACATCGTTCGGGTAGATATCGCTGGACTGTTTAGTGAGGTGGTTGCGAACCCTGGACGTTATGGTTTGACCAACACCATCGGCATTGCCTGTCCGGTGGGCACCTCTGCAGATGAATGCCACTCCTCTGATGCGGGTTTTAGTAGCGCACAAGCGTATCTGTTTGCCGATCGCCTGCATCCCAGCCCGGCAGTGCACGCTATGCTGGCAGATTATATTCAATCGATTCTCGATGCTCCTGCACAGGTCGCGGCACTGTCGCAATCCACACTGCTGATGGCGCGCGACATGCATAATACGCTGGATGGGCATTTGCAACAGCAGCGCCAGCAACCGGCCAGCGCGGGACAGTTCACGGTGTTTGGTGGCTACGCCGGGCAGCACGTTGATTATCAAGGTGATGACTGGAGCGACGGTGATGCAAACACCACTAATCTGACGTTGGGGATCGGCTATCAATTGACCGATAACTGGCAAACGGGTTTGTTGTTCTCAAACAGCAATCAGCGCATGGATCCTTCATCAAACTATGACTACAAGCTGCGCGGTAATCTGGTGGCGCTCTACAGTCAGCTCACCTTGTTCGATCAAGGCTGGATCAATGCCGATCTCCATTATGCCGATCTCGATTTCGACAGTATCGAGCGTAACATCAACATCGGCCCTGCCACCCGGACTGAACAAGGCAACAGCAGCGGTAAATTACTGGGCATGCGGGTACAAACCGGCTGGGATTTACCTTTGGGGACGCATATCACCACAGGCCCGGTTGCCAGCTATGCGCTGGATTATGGACGCGTGGGTGGCTATGAGGAAAATGGCAATAGCAGCACCTCGATGCGCTTCTCTGATCAAACGCTTCACTCACAGATCGGTTCAATTGGCTGGCGCGTCGATAGCCGGCAGTGGGTGGTCAATCCGTGGGCTCAGGTCAGTTATAACCATCAGTTTGGTGACACGGATTCAACCGTACGTGCTGGTTTGAAATCCACCCAGACCTCTTTTGAGCGGACGGTGGCGGCTGGGGATAAAAACTGGCTGGATGTGGCGGTCGGTGCCAATGTGCCGTTGGGCGATACGGTCAATGCCTTTGCTGGCGTGTCCACCGTCGCCAGTCACAGCGATGACCATCAGGTGACCTGGAACGTCGGGGTTAATGCCACATTCTAGGATGATGTGCCAGCAAGTCGTGGCTTGCTGGCACCGTTTTAGCTTCACTTAACCTTAATAAATAAGTGAATGAATCAGTTACCGGCTTAAGGTTTTCGATCGGAATCTTGCGTAGATTGCTCAATTTTTGCGGCCGCGATAAGCAATAATGTGCCTGCGATTATTCTGTAAAATCACGCTCTTACCGCTGCGCTTTCTTTCTGCAATCATTACCTTGGTTAATTCCATTTATCTGTTGGATGTTTAACGTCTCTAATTACACTGGCACACATCAACACATTAACTATCAGCTACTTATACTGCATGGGGGCAGTTATTTTCTCTTAATATTTAAGGGGTACACCATGGTTAATGCGTCCAATAACACCACGCCACAAAATGCCGTCAACGCCACAACGGGTGCCGTCGTGCAGTTGAAAACCATTGATGAATTACGCGCTACTGTACCGACATCCGGAGGTGAAATCGCTTCCGTGCTGGAGTACACCAAAGGCAGTAAAATGGGAGGCGGGGTGTTTGTGTATGACGCGACCGATACCACCAGCCCAGACGATGGTGGAATTGTCTTTATCGCGGCAGGCAATAAACGCTGGAAGCGAGTGATTCAGGATTATAGCACCGTCACCGTTTTGGATTTTGGTGCTATAGCCGACGGTAAAACGGATTGTATCGAGGCAGTAAAACGTATGTTTACCTGGTCACAGCGTGTGCTGCCTGCTGCCGGTATCCGTTTTACCGCCGGTGTATTCAGCATGTCTACTTTCGACATCTCAGACAAAGAGATTAACCGTTTCAAAGTTTCGGGTGCTAACGTCAATTTTGGCTACTTTCCCACCACCACATTGACATTCAACTGGGGTACACAGCCACGAGGACTGCACTTTTTTAAAGTCAATGCGCGCTATGCCGAGATTTCGGGCATTGTGGTAAAAGGCATGAGTTCAAATAACGGCGGAGACGGCGGTACCGCATTTAATAAAGTCGGTTTTTACGCCAACATTATCACCGGCGGGCAGTTTCTGCGCGTGAGCAGTATGGAGTTTCGCTATCTGGGCGGACGAGCACTGGATCTGATCGATACGCTGGATTGTAAGATTGATCAGTTTTATTCAAGAGGCTGTCAGGACAGCATTGTGTATGCACGCTGGTCCGATCGTGCAGCAGGTGCCTGGGACCACAGCACGGCCATTGAATTATCCAACTTCAATTTGCAAGAAAATACCCTAAAGCCGGTGTTGGATTTACCGCGCTGCACCCAATCCTTTATTCGTAATGGCTGGATTGAACATTCAGAATTCGCCGGGGATTTAACCAATGGCCAGTGGGTGATTGAGGGGCTGGCGATTGAATCAACGACTAATCCGTTAAAATTGGGCTATTGCCGCGCGTTGATCATTCAGAAAAGTATTCATAACCAAAGCGCCGGGTTTGATTACAGCACCGAAGGTATCGAACCCTGGTCACTGCTGGCGGAAGGTGATCGCGGGCTGATGGAAATATCGGATTGGGGTGCCATCATTCAGGGCTCGCTAAACTATGATTATATTACCTCGCAACACCATATGGATAACCGTAGCGATAAAGAGAAATGGTTCTACATTGGCGAATTTAATTTCTCCGATGAAGGGACGCAGATACACGTGCGTGTGGTGGGGACATCGCAAATATTATCGCAAAGCGCCACGCAAACTCAGTACTCTGGACGAACGCCAGAAGGGGTGGCCAATATTTACCTCCAGGCGCGCAACAATGCCAATACCATTGGCAGCTGGTATGGCGAAGGCTCATGCCCGGTGACGAAAGTGCACATTGAGGGAGGAGCAACCCGCACGAAGCTTTACGTTAAATTGGCGCAATTCACTGGATTTGCCACCGCGCTGGTGGAAACCAATGGTAAAGATCGCTACAAGGCGGGATTATGTTTTATCTTCCGCAAAAGCTATACCGCCTGCTCTGAAGCCGATGCGCAAAAGTTCGATGCAGCCCCTGTTGTGGCTTTCGAACAGCACTGGATTGGCAATGAAAAAGTGGGGATCGGCTACAACAACGACCAGGAATTGCTGTTAAATGGAACGGTTATTACTGGTCAGCCTGAAGAGTACGAACCGGGAAAATGGCGTACCCGGCGTTATTTGAAAGTCCGGGTGAATGGCAACGAATGGAGTATTCCTTTAAATAGTGCAACAGAGCCCTATATTTAACGCGATTTGTTTAAAAGAAAAATAAAGCTGACCATCGGATGATCAGCTTTTATCATTTAATTCAGGGAATCAATTCACGCCTTGGATATGCACGTCCGGTAGCGTTTCACGCACTTCCCAGCCGCGTAGCTTCCCGGGATTTAATAAATTATGCGGATCGCAGGCGCGTTTCATCGCGACTACATCGGCGCGGACCATGCCTTGTTTGCCATCTTCAATATGAATCACATGCGGATTATTGATTTTAATACCCTGGCTGCGGTAAATATCCATAATCTCATTTAAGCGCTCCTCCGTGCTGTAACGCACTAGCGGCAATCCACTGCAGGTGAGTGTGCCGTTCATATCACGCAGAAACTCAATATGAGACATCACTTCACTCGATAATTGTGATTCCATCATCAGCGCCTGCTGGTGGTAATTTTCAGCCGCATACGCAGTTTGCAGATAGGTCAGGGTTTTATCGATTTTGAGCGCCTGCAACGTGGTGTGGTTCCAGCAATATTCAATCAGTGAATGACCGCTGTTTTCACCCTCGGCATAGCGCAGTGCATTGTGTCCCGCATGCTGCGCCAGTATTGCGGGCAATAGGAGATCACTTTCGCAGCCCACCACTGAAATCACGCCGTGCATGCCGCTGAATTCGGCATCGGACAAATCGCTGAAGTAATCCATCACCTGTGCAGCAAACACCGCTATCTGGCGTTTCACCAGACCCGGTGAACGCGCCAACGCATCGGCGAAAGCCATCGCAGCAGCGAAAGTGGTGAAGGTATCAAGACGCTCAATCCAGTCGTGGCGTGGGGCCAGCGCCAGTTCGATCTCCAGCACAATGCCATTGCTCCCATAAGCATGATGCAGCAGCAGCGCATCCGGTGCCTGCAAGCTGATGATGCGTGGCGTTTCCTCCATGGTCATCATGCGCACTGACAGCACGTTGCCCGGCGCGGCTAACGGCCCGTAATTGACCGATCCTACACCGCCAAATCCTCCACCAAACAATCCACCCAGCGTAGCCAGTTTCCATGTGGACGGCATGCAGCGTAACTCCCAGCCATGCGGGCGCGTATAGGTTTCCAAATCCCCAAGACGAATGCCTGCCTGTGCTCGCACCGTGCCTCTGCCCATCGCCGTGACGGCATTGAGCCGCGTCATATCCACCATCACACCGCCATCCAGTGGGATCAGTTGTCCGTAGTTACCGGTGCCACCTCCGCGCAAATTAAGCGGTACGCGGGCTTTGGCGCAGGCGGCGACGACCGCAGCGAGTTCGGTCTCATCGCGCGGGCGCACCGCCAGTTCCGCAAATTTCTCCTCCAACTGCGGCTTCAGCACCGGACTGAACCAGTGGAAATCACGTGACAGACGTTTAACCTTGGGTGCTTCTTTAATCCAGTCAAGTTCAGGCAACGCCGCGACCAGCGCCGCCAGTGCAGACTGGCGATCGGAATCAGACATGTGGACATCCTATGCATATTTTGGGGAGGGCGGCCTGAAGGCCGCGCCTGATGTAAATCAGAGCGATGTGCAACGGCAATCATCAGCCGCCACGTCGATTAACCAGGACTCAACTCGCTCTCGTGCCAGGCAGCCAGCACCCGACGTGTCAGCCACGACATCAAGGCAAACAGCAGGAATCCAGCCAGAGAGATCAGCAGCAATGCGGCAAACATCAGCGGAATATTAAGCTGATAACCGGCCTGCAGAATCTGGTAAGCCAGCCCGGTATCGGTGCCACCGGTGCCCGCGACAAACTCTGCCACCACGGCACCAATCAACGACAAACCGCTGGAGATGCGTAATGCGCCGAAGAAGTAGGGCAGCGCCGAAGGAATGCGCAGACGCAGCAGAATTTGCATGCGTGATGCATGGTTGAGTTTGAAATAGCTCAACAAACCGGGCGAAACGCTTCGTAAGCCCTGCGTGGTGTTAGAAATGATCGGGAACACTGCCATCAGTGTGGCGCACACCACCAACGACAGCGTGGTGTCTTTGACCCAGATGATGATCAACGGTGCAATGGCGACAATCGGCGTGACTTGCAGAAAAACGATATAGGGAAACAACGCCGTTTCAATAAAGCGGTTCTGCACCAGCAGAAAGGCAATGATTGAGCCGATGACAATCGCAACCACAAAGGAGATCACGGTGATCTTCAGGGTATAGAGCAAAGACATGAACAACGTCGGAAAGTTTTGCACCAGACTTTGCGCGACCACCATCGGTGAAGGTACCAGAAAGGTCGGCACTTTAAAGATGGTCACCAGAAATTGCCATAACAGCAGCATGACAACCGCGACAATCGCCGGGAATAGCCACTGCTGGAATTTTAAACTGGCGGCGAGTGGTTTCATTATTTTCTCTCCTGACTGGCTGCCAGCAAGCCACGTTGTAACTGTTGCGCATAATGCGTGAACGGCTGGCTGACGCGGAATTCATCGTCGCGCGGCTGAGTGGTTTCAATGCGAATGTCATCCACCACGCGCCCTGGACGTGCCGCCATCATGATCACCCGTTGCGAAAGGAACACCGCTTCCTGAATCGAGTGAGTCACGAACACCACGGTGAGTTTCTGTTCCTGCCACAAATCTAGCAGGTCACTGTCGAGTTTGTTGCGCGTAATCTCATCCAAAGCACCAAAGGGTTCATCCATTAACAGCACTTTGGGGCGCGTGACCAGACCGCGCGCAATCGACACGCGCATCTGCATGCCGCCCGAAAGCTCGCGCGGCAGAACGTGACCAAATTGGCCCAGTCCCACCAGTTCGAGAATCTCTTGTACACGCGTATCCGCTTCAGCGCGTGGCACGCCGGCTAAATCCAGCGGCAGGCGCACATTTTTATGCACTGTGCTCCACGGCATCAGCGTGGCTTCCTGGAAAACGAAAGAGAGCGGAAGATCACGCTGATTTTCCCGACGATCGCGGCGGAATAGCATCAGCTTGCCGTCTGTCGGCTCAATCAACCCAGCGATCATTTTCAAAAGGGTACTTTTGCCACAGCCGGAGGGCCCCAGCAGCGAGACAAATTCACCCTGACGAATGGTGAGATCCACGGGCAGCAGTGCACGCGTGCCATTGGGGTAAATCTTCTCCGCTGAAAGCACCTCAATCGCTGGGGGTGCCGCAGGCACCGGCACCGGTTGCGCATCAGCATTTCTCAGCGTTAATTTGCTGGCGGTGTTCATGGCATGACCTTGACGTCTTTAATGAACTGCAAGGTATAGCTACCTTCAAACGGGACTTTAGCCGGATCGATTAGCTTGTTGTCCACCAGCAGCTGCCAGGTCTGTTTGAGACGTGGTTCGGTAATAATGCCAATCCCTCCGGTTTGCGCATCACCGCCGGTCACCATCTGGTATTTCTTCATCTGGGCGATACCAAAGGCAATCTGTTGATCGCTCATCTGCGGGTTTTCTTTCTTGATCAGCACATTGCCTGCGCTGGGATCCTGCAGATAATTTTTCCAGCCTTGCATCGAGGCTTTAACGAACGCGGCAACAGCTTGTGGGCGCTTCTCGATGGTCGATTTCATGCAAACAATGCTGTTGCCGTACGGTGGATAGCCCCAGTCACTGATTGGATAGACGTTGGCCTGGGCATTGGCTTTCTGCACCGCAAACGGCTCGGAGGTGATATACCCTTGCTGCACCAGCGTTTTATCCGCAAGGAACGGCTGAATACTGAAGGTGTATGGACGCACGCGGGCATTTTTCAGGTTCAGCGCGCTTTGTGCCCATGGCCAGTAAGAGGTATAGGCTTCTGCAGCGAGCAGGAAGGTTTTGCCTTGCAGATCGGCTTTATCTTTCACATCGGGATGAGTGAGAAATGCGATGGCTGAATGCTGGAAGGTGGTGGCGACGGGCACGGCTTCAACCCCTTGTTGCCACGATTCCAGCGCTTGCATATTATCGCTGATGATACAGTCCGCCTGACCCGCCGCCATCAACTGCATGGTGTGCACCTGTGGGCCGCCCATTTTAATCGTGACGTCCAGGCCAGCGTCTTTATACAGATTCTGTGCCTGCGCCTGATAGAAGCCGCCATGTTCCGCCTGGGCATACCAGTTGGTCATAAAGGTAAAGGGTTCAGCCGCCATGATCTGGGCCGACAGCGCCAGTGAAAGTGCGGCTACCATGCTCATTTTTTTCATCATCGTCGATCCCCGTTTAGCGCGGTTGTAATAGTGATGCAGCGTCGTTGTGATCTAATACCTTGCCCTGCCATTGGCCCGTGCCCCACGCCGGTTCGGCGCGTGTCACCCAGACCATCTGGTGCACTTCAGTGATCACCTGCGCCCAGCTTTCGGCGAGAGAATCAAGAATGGCCGCGCCTTGCTCAGGGGTGGAAGGCAACGGATCGCCAATCACACCGCTTGGACCAAAATCATAAGAAGCCCAGGCCGCCATCGGCTTGTTGGTGGAGAGTGTCGGGCAGGGGAATTCAGGCGGATAATTCGCTACAGCTTTGCTCATCTGCACGGTGTCGGGTGCCAGCGCCAGCATCAGTGCGGTTTCGGCGTGTCCGGCGTGCATCGCCATTTGCCGCTCTTTGTCATCCATAAAGCTCTCGGCGCAGTTCGGGACTTTGAAGGTGTCCTGCATGATGATGATCATATCGCCGTGACGCAGGCGCAGTTCGCGCGCCGCCATCTGCAATGGCTGTGGCTGACCGCCATGACCATTTACCATTAAAAACTTACGAAAACCGGCTCGATACAGTGACTCGCCGATTTCCAAAATAGTGTGCAGCAAGGTTTCACCGGTTAGCGTTAGCGTGCCGGGAAAGTGCAGGTGCTCATCGGATTTGCCATAAGTGATGGGCGGAATAGCGTAAGCCGGTATCGCGGCCGGTAAACGCGCCATCGCGTGACCGACCACGCCAGAGGAAATCACGCTGTCCACCGCGCACGGCAGATGCGGACCGTGCTGTTCAATAGCACCGGTTGGCAGCACAATTACCGTGTTGGCTTTATCGTCCAGCGTGGCAATGTCAGTCCAGCTCAGATACGGCAAAAAGCGGTTTGCCGGGATGTAACCATGCAACATACAGATTCCTCGTGTTATTGCGGCAACCACGCCGTGGCTTCAACTTCGATTAAAACGTCCGGACTCGGCAGCATTTCACTGACTTGCACCACGGTGGAGACCGGCGGTTCATCGGGAAAAAACTGCTTACGCACGCGACTGTAGTGGGGAAAATGATCGAGATTGCGGAAATACTGCACCAGCTTAAATACATCGCTCATCTGGCCGCCGGCACTTTCTATAGTGGTGCGGATGCTCTCCAGCACGTACCAACTCTGCGCCAGAATCGGGCCTTCTTTAATATCCGTAGAGAACTCGCCGGTGCGACCCAGCAGTAACTGGGCTGCTTGCGGAATATCGCCGTAACCGCGCACGATAGTGGCAGTCTGTGGGTTCACCGGAATAATGCCGGAGAGAAAGATAAAGTCGCCCACGCGTCGCCACGCGGCATATTTTGCCAGCGGTTTTCCCGCTCCCTCATCAAGCGCCATTGCTCTCGTCTCCATAACGCACACCCTGTTTTAACCGATAGCGCTGACGCTGGCGCAACGGCCAGCTGGCGACATCGGCCTGCGGAAAGATCACTAAATCGTTTTGCTGGAAAGCCTGCGGATGGCAGATAAGTTGGGAGGCTTCATCAAAAGCCGCCCCCAGTTGCAGGCTTAACAGGCCACTGAACAACGTATCCAGCGGGTCGTAACTGCCTACGGGGCAAAAGGCGTCTTGCACGTTGTCCGCGCCCAGCAGTACGGGAATGCCTCGCGCGATCGCCTCTTTCACCAGCGTTAAACCACGCTGACGTGGCGTGCGGTCGGGTACTGCGTCTTGCAGCAATAAATTTGTCAAAGGCAGGGCGATCAACGTCACACGCTGTTGGGCTAGCAGGTAAATGATTTGCAACGCATCGTCCTGTTGCGTCAGCGCGCAGCTATGGCTGCAGGTGATATTTCCACTAAAAGGGTGATGTTCCAGATAGTTAGCTAGCCAGCGCATACCCTGCGCATCCGCATTCAGCTCTTCATCAATGTGCAGATCAATATCCAACTGCCACTGCTCGGCAGCCTGCATCAAATGGGTAAAAGCTTGCGTATCCCAGTTGCTGCTGTGAATAAATCCGCCCAGTAGCGCACCTGGCCCGCTCACGGCAACCTGTGCCGCAATAGATCAGCAGATCACACGTCTGAACTCCAGTCACATTCAGAAATCTCGTATG